>JASHUW010000515.1 GCA_030039815.1 Alphaproteobacteria bacterium | reverse complement strand
TGAAATAGCGCCCGGAATCGCGCGACTCGTCATCGCTGAGAAACAGATCGAGGCGGACGTTGAAGCCGTATTGATCGAAGTCCTGCACCGCGGAGTAGCACGGCACCATCAGGTACCAGGCAGTATAGAGCGAGACCGCGACAGCCGGTAGCGCCGCGACCCCGCACATGATCGCGATCACCGTCAGGCTCCGGCCGACAAGACGCTTTGACACGGGAAAGACTCAGGTTCTGCGCGTGCTGCTCGGCAAGTGCGGTGCGATGCCGGCCGCACTGTAGCGGGCACGCGAGCGAATGAGCACGCCAGTTTCGTATTGCTCCTTTGCGTGTGCGCTTCGCCCGCAGTCGGACGACACGCCGCGCGGCTATTTGCGTGATGATTTTAACCGGCCCACTGGCCCTGGATCAGCCAGTGAAGGAGAACAGGGTACCCAGCGCCGACCAGGCAAGCGCGTTGGCGGCGAGTTGCCGGATCAACGTTTTTGCTGCCGCTTTTTCGGCCGGCGGCGAACTCGTCCGATCGATCGCCGCCAACGCCTGGTCAATCCGGCCAGGGACCGTCGCAACCGGCAGCGAGCCTGTTCGTGCGGCTGTCGCCGCGCCGCCCACGACCCCGCGGTCGCGAAGCAGGAGCATGATCGGCGGCTCGCGGTGACCTTCAACGACATCAACCCCAAGCGCGGTGATACGCCCAATCCCGCCAACCGCGGTCATGGATTTTGATGTCTTCCACTCAATCAGCCCGGCGTGCGCGAGCCGCTCGCTGACCCTGACGACGAGCAAGGGTTCGGCTGAGCTGGCGGCGGCGATGACATCGGCCAATTGGAGAACGCCACGATGACGATAATCGTAAAAGCGCTGGAGGACGGCGCCGCCCAATTCATCGTCTCTCATGCTACCTCCACGCTCCAACAACGACTCGTCCACCGTTCCCGGAACGGCTCACGTCCTCAAGAGTCACGCGCTTGAGCTGCCGCCAGCCTTTGTAAGCCACCTATCTCGCCAGCTTGGCATGGCTGGTTAAATGATCGGTAAAGGCGTGCGCCGGACATTATTTGAAGAGCTTGGCGTTACCGCCGGCCGGTGTAGCGAGCGCGCGGGCGGATCAGCACGCCGCTGTCGTATTGTTCGCTGGCGTGCGCGATCCAGCCGACCGAGCGCGCCACGAGAAAAAGCGCCAGCGCCGCGCCCGGCTCAAGGCCGAGCGCGGTCGTCGCCGCGCCGAGCGCGAAATCGACATTGGGCGATTGTCCGGTCAGCTCCATCGCGGCGACCGCCGCCTTGGCGACACGCGCGCCGGCCTCGGGGGACGCCTTGGTCAACGCTTCGATGATCGCCAATGCGCGCGGATCGCCTTGCGGGTAGAGCGGCTGGCCGAGACCCGGCAGCGCCTCGCCTCGCGCCAGGCGCGCCGCCATGATCGGCAACGGCGCGGCGCTCTCGCCCAATTCGCGGAATAGCGCCTCCACCTGCGACGACGCGCCGCCGTGTCGCCATCCCGACAGCGCTCCAAGCGCGCCCGACACCGCGGCGTACGGCCTCGCGCCGGTCGAGGCGATGCAGCGCGCGACAAAGGTCGAGGCGTTGAGCTCGTGGTCGGCGAGCAGCACCAGGGCGCGCCGCACCAGATCGGCGCCCGTCGGGTCGAGCCGCCACGCCGCCGCCAGTTGCTCGTGCACCAGCGCCGACGACGGCTCCGACCCCGTCACGGATGCCGCCAATTCGCCGAGGATCACCCGCCCGGTGCGCACCACCCCGGCCTTCGTCAGATCGAGCGCGGCATGATCGCTGGCGCTCAGTTCCGCCAGACGCATTTGCGCGCGCTCGATCACACCAAGCGGCCCGACACGCTCCCTCTCCCCGCCTGCGGGCAGAGGGCTGGGGTGAGGGGCAGCCACCGCCGCATCGCCCCACAAAATCGCGGCGACCTCCTCCAGTGTCGCGGTCTCGGCCAGCGTCAGCGCATCGCGCCCGCGGTAATAGAGCCGATGGTTCTCGATCAGACAGATCGCCGAACCGATGACCGGGATCAGGTCCTCGGCCGGCGGGCGGGCGCGCGTCGCGCCGCGCCCGGCGCGAAAGCTCTCGACCTCGTCGGCGTCGTAATGGCGCTCGCGGCTGCCGGCGACCTCCATTGACCGCAGCAAGCCGCGACTTACATAGGCATAGAGCGTATCGATCTTGACGCCGAGCCGATCGGCCGCCTCACGCGCAGGCAGCAGCATGAAAACTTCCCCGGGGCCGTTATCGCAAACTTGATCCCATATTGATTTTGTGAATCAAGATTGACTCCATCCGATTGGCGACGCAAGGCTTCCTCATCCGACCTGAGAGGCCGCCATGACGAAACGCATCGACCCCGCGACGCTGCCGGTGCTGACCGGCACGACCTACCCGCCGCCTTATGACGAGCCGTGCCGCGCGCGCTACCGCACGCGCCTCGGCGACGTGGCCGGCCTCACCCAGTACGGCGTGAACCTGCTGCGCCTCGCGCCGGGCGCGTGGTCGAGCCAGCGCCATTGGCACACTGGCGGCGACGAGTTCATCTACGTGCTGGCGGGCGAGGTTGTGCTGGTGACCGATGCCGGCGAAGAGACGCTGCGTGCCGGCGACTGCGCCGGGTTCAAGGCTGGCGAGCCGGACGGCCACCATCTGCAGAACCGCTCCGGCGCGGACACGACGATCCTCGAGATCGGCTCGCGCGTTCCTGGCGAAGCGGCGTACTACCCTGGCATCGACCTTGTCGCGCGCGTCGCCTCACCCGCCACGCCCGGCGGCTATACCCACACCGACGGCACGCCCTACGCGCCGGTCGAGCGGCGTTGAGCGGCTCCTACCACCCGAGCGCGTAGGCGGCGCGACGCGGATCGGCGCCGGCTTCGAGCGTGCCCTTTTTCGGATCGACGAGGATCGCGCAGACCGCCCCCGCCAGCCACTCGAAGTCGCGCCAGCGCTCGATCTTGTGGCCGCGCGCCGACAGTTCGCTCGCCACCGCTTCCGGGAACCGGGCTTCGAGATTGAGCCGGCCGGGATAGTAGTCGTAGGGCGCGAAGGAGGACGGGTAGGAGTAGCTGGCGAAGCGCGGCTGCTCGATCGCATCCTGCACCGGCATGCCGTGCGCGAAGATGTTGAGCAGCACCTGCAGCATGGCTTGGGTCTGCACGTCGCCGCCTGGCGTGCCGAACGGCAGGAACTGCGCGCCGCGGCCGCGGATCGCCAGCGCCGGATTGGGCGTCAGGCGCGGCCGCTTGCCGGGCGCGACGCCGGCCGGGTGCTTCGGATCTGGCCGCGACTGCGAGCCGCGGTTCGACGGGATGAAGCCGGTGCCCGGCACGATCGGCGAGCCGTAGGAGCCGTCGCTCGGCGTCGCCGAGAACAGATTGCCCCAGCGGTCGGCGGCGCAAACATAGGAGGTGTCGGGCTCGGGGAACGGATTGCCGGCGCTCGGTGCAAGCACCTGTCCCTGCGCGCCGAGCGCGCCCGGCGGCGGCATTTCCGGCCACGCTTTTGTCGGATCGATCAGCTTGCGCCGCTCGGCCGCGTATTCCTCGGAAATGAGGGTCGGCAGCGGCACGCTGCCAATCGCCGGGTCGGTGTAGTAGGCCTCGCGGTCGGCGAAGGCCAGCTTTAGCGCCTCGGTCAGATGGTGCACGTAATCGGCGCTGTTGTGACCGAACTTGGTGACGTCGGTGCCTTCGAGCAGCGCCAGGGTCTGCAGCAGCACCGGGCCCTGGCACCAGGCGCCGCAGGTAAAGACTTCGAGGTCACCAAACCGTCGACGCTCGGCCGGGCCGACCGGCGAATGGTAGTTCGCCAGGTCTTCGGCCGAGAGCAGTCCGCCCTCGGCCTTGTTAAAGGCGACAAATTTCCGGGCGATGTCGCCGCGATAGAATGCATCGCGCGCCGCTTCGAGCCCGGCATCGCGGCCGCGGCTCGACGCGGCCTTTTCCTGGTCGGCCATATATTGCAGCGAGGCGCCGAGCTCTTGCTGGTAGAACACCTCGCCCACTTCCGGCGCGCGGCCGTTCGGCAGATACACGGCGGCGCTCGACGGCCACATCGCGTGGCGTTCGGCGTGCCGCTTCAGGCTCTCGGCCATCAGCGGGTACATCGGGAACCCGTCGCGCGCGAGCCGGATCGCTGCCTTCGCCACGTCGCCGAAGCTCATCGAGCCGTAGCGGCGCAGCGCGGTGATCCACGCGTCCGGCGCCGCCGGTACCACCGTGCGCAGCACGCCGAGCGGAATCTTGCCGCCATGCTCCCGCATG
The DNA here is from genome assembly GCA_030039815.1 of Alphaproteobacteria bacterium. Taxonomy (GTDB): domain Bacteria; phylum Pseudomonadota; class Alphaproteobacteria; order ATCC43930; family CGMCC-115725; genus DATARH01. Next base: position 509 of record JASHUW010000515.1, on the reverse strand, counting down.
AACAGCTCGGGATCGAGCGCCTTCGGCCAGGTGCCGAGGCCGGCGATGGTGACGACCTCTTGGCGCTCGGCGAGATAGATCAGGATCGGCGCGACGCCGGCACAGTTGACGAGGTCGCTCTGGAGCACGCCCAGCGCGATTCCGGCCGCGACCCCGGCGTCGACCGCGTTGCCGCCGGCCTGGAGAATGTCGAACCCGGCGGTCGCCGCCAGGTAATGCCCGGCCGCGATCGCATGCTGGGTCACCGCTATGGTCGGGCGATGCGCCGTCACCGTCATGACATGTCTCCCTGCCTTACATGGGCTTAGAGTAGCGCGCGGACCGCCCGCTGTCGAAGAATGCAAATCTTGCGGTGGAACCGCATAAATCGTCGCGCCGTACGTTCTCGGGTCGCCAATAAATCACGCAAACGGGAGACATCGTCGATGCAGTCAAAGCTCAAGCTCACCGCCGCCGCGCTCGCCATCGGGCTCGTATCGTTCACCGCCGGCACCATGGCGCAAGGCCGC
>JASHUW010000514.1 GCA_030039815.1 Alphaproteobacteria bacterium | reverse complement strand
GCTAGTTCTGCGCCAGCCGGTGACAAAGATGGGCGAGCACAGGTTCATGCAGCCGGCGCGCCGCCGCCTCGCAGGTGACCCAGCAGGTCGCGCGCTTGTCCTTTTCCGGCCAGTCGGAAAGCGTTTCGGCGACTTCTAGCAGATAGATCCAGACCTCGATCACTTCCGGCGCCGACGAGTTCGCCCGCCGCCGTTCGGCGCGAAACACGCCGACTGAAAACGGCGAAACGTGGCCCACCACGCCTGCCTCCTCAAAGGCCTCCTTCACTGCGTTCTCGCGAAAGCTGAGATGCGGGACGACCCGGCCTTTCGGGATGCCCCATTTCTTCGACCGCCGACGGCTTATCAGCAGGACGCGCGGGTCACCGTTGCCTTCGCGGCGAAAGGCCAGAACCCCCGATTCAAGGGTCGTCGGCCACGCCGACGCCGCGGGCGGCGCCGCTTGCTGCAACGACATCATCTCGGTCGCCAGCGGCATGTGCAGAAGCGCGTCCTTGAAGGACTCCCAAGGCTGGACCGCCCTCGCCGGATAATGGTTCTGCGCTGCGCCAGGATGCTTCGGCTGGCGCTTCGCCGCTTTCTTCCGTGACCGGCGAATTTCCGCCAGCTCGATAATCTGGGCCATCGACACGCCCTATGCCGTTCGCCTTCACCATCCAGGCTCAGCTATGTAACAGTATTGTCATAAAACTATGCGCCAGCGAAGGCAATGCCGGCTACCTCTTAAAATGGAAAGGGCACATTCGAACAAACGCGACACGCGGATCGGCCCCAAACCGCCTTAGTCGTCGCGGTGGGTGCGCTCCATGCGCTCGTGGCGTTCCTGCGCCTCGATCGACAGCGTCGCGATCGGTCGTGCCTCGAGCCGGCGAATCCCGATCGGTTCGTCGGTCTCCTCGCAATATCCGTAAGTACCGGAATCGAGCCGGGCGAGTGCGGCGTCTATCTTGGAGATGAGCTTGCGTTCGCGGTCGCGGGTGCGCAGCTCGATCGAGCGTTCGGTTTCGAGCGATGCCCGATCCGTCAGATCGGGCTTCAACAGACTTTCTTCTTGAAGAGAGCGCAAGGTCTCGGCGGAATCGGCGAGAAGTTCGGAGCGCCAGCGGAGCAATTTTTGTCGGAAGTACTCCGCCTGTAGGGGGTTCATAAACTCTTCGTCTTCGGATGGACGGTAATCTTCCGGCAAAGTCGGACGCATCTCAGCCCCGAAGCCCCGTTGACGACGGCGGCGGAGTATATGAACCGACCCCCAGCGGATCAACTGCGAGAATCACATGGAGCTATGTTCGAGCGGGGGAAAAAGCTTGTTGATTCGGCTGACGATTCACATTACGAACACCACCCTCCGCGCCGCACTACAGCGCGGCAACATCAGCATCTTTAAACAAAACAACGCGGCTCGCGCTGCCAAACGTGGCGCATTAACTCCATATCCGTAATAATTAACTGTTATCTCAAATTTTTTACCAGGATTTTAGCTATAATTCCTCAAATTTAACCATAAGTAATCGGTTTCGCCGTTTAGTATTTAATTAAGGCGCGAGCGCTATTTTCTCGCACATGAAAAGCAACTCCGCGCTCAAGGACATGGCCAATATCGATCCCGTCGACGTCTCGGCGTTTCCCCCCGCCACCGCCGTCGAGCTCCCCTCGCCCAACACCAAGCGTTGGGTGGTGCGGCGCAAAGCGGTCGTCGTCGCTGCGGTGCGCAGCGGCGCGCTCAGCCTGCAGGAAGCCTGCCGGCGATACAACCTGTCGGTCGAGGAGTTCCTCGCCTGGCAGCGTTCGATCGACCGTTACGGCGTCCCCGGGCTGCGCGTCACCCGATTGCAGATCTATCGCGACACGGACGCGCTGCGCGCGGCGAAGTAGTCATCGTCACCATCCCGGCGAAAACCGGGACCCATTTACCGGCTGTACAAGCGGTCGAAAGATGGGCCCCGACTTACGCCGGGGCGGGATTAGCAGGCGACATCCCACCAAGACCCCTTAACGACGAGGCCGCTGGCAAATAGGCGCTGGCGGCCTTTTCGCGTCTCACCGAGCACATCGCGATAGTCAAACGCGCCCTCGGCAAGGTCGAGGATGCTGGCGTCACCCACGGCGCCGACCGTGAGATGGCCAATCTCGCCGCGCCCGATCGCTCGTGCCGGCGCGATGGTGCCGGCACGGATCACCTCGACGAGCGGCATGCCGAGCGACAGCAGCTTCGACATCGTCGTGATCTGGTCGAAGGCCGGGCCGTTGACGCTGAGCTGATGGACGTCGCTGGAAATGACGTCGGGCAGGAAACCGGCGGCGAGCATGCCTTCCGCGGTACGAAAGCCGAACGAGCCGCCGCCATGCCCGATGTCGAACACGACGCCGCGCTCGCGCGCCGCGGCGACCTCCTCGCGCACCCGGCCGTCGGGCGCGACGGGCGCGTTGGGGAATGGCCGGAAGCAGTGGGTGAGAATGTCGCCTCGCCTCAGCCGGGAGAGCACCTCGAGCCGCGACGGCGGCGGGTGGTCGAGATGCGCCATCACCGGCAGCCCGACCTCCTCGGCCACTTCGAGCGCAATGTCGAGCGGGGCGATGCCGGAATTGCCGCCGGCGGTGCGCCCGACGCGCACCTTGATGCCGACGATGAGGTCGCGATTGGCGTTAACGACGCGGACGCAGTCGCGGGGATCGAGGAGGCGCAGATCGGCACACTCGCCGACCATCACCGTCGTCGAGAACGCGAAGATGCCGGCATGCGAAACATTGAGGATCGGCAGGATGCGCACCGGCGAGGGCTCGATGACGTGCCGGCGGAAGCCGTGGAAATTGCCGGGGCCCGAGCTGCCGGCATCAACAAAGGTGGTGGTGCCGCTCGTCTTCGCGATCTCGGCGGCATCGACCCCCAGCGAGGTGCCGCCCCAATAGACATGGGTGTGCAGGTCGACGAGCCCGGGGGTGACGATCTTGCCGGCGACGTCGACGGTCTCGGCACCGGCACGCGACAGGTTGCTGCCGATTTCGGCGACCTTGCCGTCCTTGAACGCGATGTCGGCGATCTCGTCGCGCCCGTTGGCCGGGTCGATGATGCGTCCGCCGGTGAGGATCAGGTGGCTCATGGCTGCTCCGAGATGACCGGAGCGAGCCTACACGAAGGTTCTGCGCGGCTCATCGTGTCTTCGTGATGAAATCACCTGGTGCAGCCACTCGAACGAGGACGGCATCGCGTCCTCGGGGTGAACTCCGGGACCTGCGCGGTGAAGTTTGGGGAACGGGTATCGGCCCCTCAAAAGGGCCGACCGTGCGAGGCGGGGGTGGAGGGCCTTCCCCCAAAGGCGCTACCGAGGATGACGGCCTCCCCCAAGGCGGTCATCGAACCCCACGCCTCGCTGCCGGGTCGACGGCAAAGGGATTGTGCCGTCTGAGGGGTGATGCCTCAACCTATTGTGCTAAGAACGCTCTAACCCCCTGCATTTAAGCGATTATCGCCGACCCGGCGAACTTGACGAAATGCGGGAAAGGACGTCTGACCAGCGAATCGCCGGTTGGGCCGCCGGGGTGCGTCAACCCACTACACGCTCAGATCGACGATAGTGGCTGATTTTTTAACCTGATGCGGGCAGACTGGCGCAATGGTCGCCCCCCAGACCCGCTTCGCGCGCAGCCGCGATGTCCGTATCGCCTATCAGGTGCTCGGCGATGGCCCCTGCGATCTGATCGTCGTTCCGGGTCTGGTCTCGCATATCGGGCTGATCTGGGACGATCCGGACCAGGCGCGTTTCTACCAGGGCCTCGCGGCGTTCGCCCGAGTGATCGTCTATGACAAGCGCGGCACCGGGCTCTCCGACCGCGCCGCGGCGATCCCGGCAATGGACACCCGCATCGCCGACACGCTCGCGGTGATGGATGCGGCCAGATCGGCGCGGGCGGCTGTCCTCGGCATCTCCGAGGGCGGCAAGATGGGCCTCACCTTTGCCGCCAAGCATCCGGGGCGCGTCCGCGCGCTTGCGCTCTACGGCGCCTTCGCGCGCAGCCCGACGCAGGAATGGCCGCCGTCGCAGGTCGCGTCGCGCTTCAACCTGATCGAGCGCGCCTGGGGCACCGGCCTGTTGCCGCCTACGATGGCCCCGAGCCGGGCGCGCGACGAGAATTTCCGCCGCCTCTGGATGCGTTTCGAGCGCGAAAGCGCGAGCCCCGCCATCGCGGGGGCGCTCCTGCGCATGGATCACGATGTCGACGTCAGGGACATCTTGCCGGCGGTGCGGGTGCCGACGCTGTTGATGCATCGCACCGGCGACCAGCGCATCGGCGTCGAGTATGGCCGGGAACTCGCAACGCGAATGCCGGCGGCGCACTATATCGAGCTGCCCGGCGACGACCATCTGCCGCATATCGGCGACAGCGCGCGCATCATCGCCGAGATCGAGGCGTTTTTGACGAGTGCGACGAGCCGCGCCGCTAGCGCGGCTGCCTAGCCTTGAAAAGGGCGTAGACCACCCCGACCGCAGCCATGCCGACGACCACGCCCGGCGGCAGAGCTTGCAGGAAGGCGGTGGCGTTTTTCGCCACGCTCGACACGAACGAGCCGGTCTGCGGGCCGATCACGATATCGAGCAGCACGCACAAGACGATCAACAGGAACGCGCCCTCGATGGCGGCCCAGCCGATCGTCCGGAGTTGCGCGAACATTTTCATCGCTTGACGAAAGGCGGGGCCAGCGCCCCGCCCCCCTCCTTCAACTCAGCTAACCGAGCGATGCGAGAACAGCCAGAGGATCACGCCGAGGGTGATCAGGCCCACCAGGCCGTTGCTGCCCATCTGGTTGACCAGACCGATGATGTTGCCGACGACGCCGCTGAAGAACGGCAGCTTCTCGCCGACCAGCAGCGCCGCAACGATCGCCAGCGCCAACAGCATCAGACCAATATCGGTCAACCCCCCAATCCACGATTTGATGTGACCGACCGCGTCCATGGTTTCCCCCTTCTTTAAGGCATCGGCAGTCCCCCGATTGCCGATTTGCCATCTATAGCACAAAAAAGTGTCATCTGCATCTATTAGAGGCCATTCCGGGTTGGATTTGCTCTACTAATAGTCATGCCGGGTATGCGGGATAGCGATCGCCGAGGCGATCGAACATCCCGACGAGGTTGTCGCGCCAGCGCCGCAACGCCCCGGCTTCGGCGAGAAATTCGTCGGGGCAGCCAAGCCGGGCGTACTGGAACATCGAAAACACGATGTAGTCGACATAACCGGGCGCGGCGCCGGCGACATAAGGCTGCTCGGCCAGAGTGCGCTCGAGCGGCGCGGTGATCGCGGCGAACTCGGCGATCCAGCGCGGCCGGTCGGCGCAATATTCCTCGAGGGTGCAGCCAAACGCCGCCTCGCGCGAGCTGCGGTAATAGGCGCGGTCGCCGGAATCGAGGCAGCGGATGAAATCCGCCGCGATCAGCCGGCGGATCGCGACGCCGAGCGTCTGGTCGGCCCAATGATTGACCAGCCGGGCCACCGCTCGGCCCCCGCCGGGAAAGAGGCTCGGCGCCTGCGGAAAACGGTCTTCGAGATAGCAGGCAATGTTCCAGGAATCGTGAACGACGATATCGCCATCGGTGACGATCGGCACAAAATGCTGGCTCGAAAGCGCGCGGATGGTCTCGACATCGGCGAAGCGGACATGATGGAACGCGGGCTCGACACCCTTGTGCGCAAACGCGTAGCGGATGCGCCAGGAGAACGGGCTCGGCCGCCTCCCCTCATGGCCGATGCGCTCGTACATGGTGAGTGTCATCACGCGTGCTACGGGTTGATCACCTGCACCGGCACAATACCCGGAATCTGCGTTCCCTTTTTCTCCAAGCCGATGACCTGCTCGGCCAGTGTGAGCATGTGCATCGTGCTGTTGTAGGTGTCGCTGCGCGGTATGTAATAGGTCTCGTCATCGAGCGAGACACTGACCTCCGCCGCGGCGCCATCACCGCCGCTGCTCTTTTTCACATCGAACAGCGCGTACGGCTTCGGTTCGTGCTCACCAACCTTCGTCCCGCGCACCATCGGGATATAAGGCGGTTTTCCGTCCGTGGGATATTCCGCGTCGATCAACTGCCCGAGGTAGAAGACCAGCGCTTCCGGCGAGCGCGGCACGACCGCGACAAGCGTCTGGTCCTTGCAGAGGGTTTCCCACGGCTCGACTTGTTTCTTCGCCGCCGCTGCTTTCGGCTTCGCGGGAGCTGACGCGGCGGGGGCAGCGGCCGCATCGGGAGGCGGTGCGGCCGGATCTTGTGCCCCGCCCCCCGCATGCGCGTGCTTTCCGGTATCCGGCGTGGCGGGAGAGGCCACGGGCGGCCTTGGCGGAGCGCCGGCGACGGCCGCGGCGGCATCGGGGGGTAGCGGATCTCCTTTTGCGGGCAACGGAGCCGGATGCGCCGCCACGACATCGTCGTCAGGCGAAATCTCGGGAGATGGGGCCCCGTTCGCCAACGGACAAGGATCGTTCAGCTTGTTGAGGACGAAGGTGGTTTTCGGGGTATCGGACGACGTGGCGTCGTTCTGAATCTTGATCGACATGCCGGTCTGCGAGGTCGGAACCGTGATCGGCTTGGCGGCGGTCTTGGCCGATTGAACCGAAACAGCCGCGAGCTGCAGCTTGTCTAGTATCGCCGACAGGAATTGGAAGGTCGCGAAATCGCAGCGGCGGCCCGGATCGTTGACGAAACGAACGATCCCATTGCCCTTCGACGCGGCGACGGTGAATTGCTTGATCCCGGTGTCGCCGCGTGGCGTTTCATCCAGTGGCAAGTCGTTGAGCCGCTGGAGGCTGGAGCAGGTGTGGGTAAATTCAGCAATCAGAGCGGGGTCGGAGAGGTTGTCCAAGCAACGCACAAACTCCCCATTGCTCATGCAGGGAGGGACGGGAGTGTGGGCTTGAGCCTGAAGCAATTGATATAAGGCGATCTTGATGGCCTCCACGATGTCCATCGGCAGGTCGACCTCGCGCATGAACGCATGCACCACC
>JASHUW010000050.1 GCA_030039815.1 Alphaproteobacteria bacterium | reverse complement strand
GGCGTGTCGCAGAGCGGACGTTTCCTGCGGCATTTCCTCGAGCTCGGCATGAACAGCGACGAGGCCGGGCGGAAGGTGTTCGACGGCGTGTTCAGCCATGTCGCCGGTGCCGGGAAGGTCTTCGCCAACCACAGTTTTGGCATGCCCGGCCGCACCGCGACGCAGCACGAGGACCGGCTCTATCCCGAGAACTGGTTCCCTTTCAGCACCGCCAGGACCGCCGACCCGGTGTCGGGCCGCATCGCGGGACTGCTTTCAGGCACCGCCAACGATCCGAAGATCATCGAGACCAATAGCGCCACCGAGTACTGGCAAAAGGGCGCCTCGCTGATCCACACCGATCCCGGGCTGCGGCGCGACCTCAAGCTGCCCGACAATTCGCGCGCCTATCTGATCGCCGGCACCCAGCATGGCGGCCGGCCGGGGGTCGATCCGCGCCCCGGCCCCTGCGTCAACCCGCGCAACCCGCACAGCGCCACGCCGGCGCTGCGCGCGCTCTTCGCCGCGCTGGAGGATTGGGTGGTGCGCGACGTCGCGCCGCCGCCAAGCCGCGTCCCCTCGATCAGCGATGGCACCGCCGTGTTGGCCAAGACCATAGCGATGCCGCCAGTGCCGGGCTTCGCCGCCCCGCCCGGCGACAACCCGGTGCTGCCGCCGGTCGATTGGGTCGATCCGCCCGAGGCCTCATCACCCGCGCCCTATACGACCTTTGTCTCCGCGGTGAACAGCGACGGCAACGAGGTCGCCGGCATCCGCCTGCCGCAGATCGCGGTACCGCTCGGCACCTTCACCGGCTGGAATGTCTACAAGGCGCAGCCCGACGAGCTCGCCGACCGCGACGGCTCGTTTGTCGCTTTCGTGCGCACCCAGGCGGAGCGCGAAGTTTCCGGCGACCCGCGACCCTCGCTGCAGGAGCGCTACGGTACCAAGGCGCGTTACGTCGACCAGCTCCGCCAGGCCGCGGCCGCGCTTGTCGCCGAGCGTCTACTGCTGCAGGACGACGCCGACCGGCTCGTGGCCGCAGCCGAGACTGTCGTTAGCTTCTGATCAGGCTGCGGTCGCAGCCCCTGATGACGGCATGATTGCCGTCATCATTTTGAACTACGACTGCAATCTTCTCCGATTATTGTAAGTATAGCGCCTGTAGCCGCAGGTTATCCGACGGCATCAAGGTGATCGCGGTAAATCTGCCTATATTTTCACCAGCTCTTTTTACCACATCTTTGTGTTTTTTGCTTTGGCATGCCACATGCAATAGCCGTTACTCATCAGCACCAGCTGTCTGCTTTCAAGAGAGAGGAATTGGGGAGGTCATGACCCAATTGTTCGCTCGCCTTTTGCCTGCTTGGTGGCGATGAAGCGCCTTCGAGGGCGACGATGATCAACCTGCTCGGCTACGTCGCCGCGGCCCTGGTATTGGCGACATTCTGCGTGCGGCGCATGGTGACGCTGCGCAGCCTGGCGATCGTGAGCAACGTCGCCTTCATCGCTTACGCCTACTGGGCAGGATTGCAGCCGATCCTGGTCCTGCACGCGGTCATGCTGCCGATGAATGTGATGCGGCTGCGCCAAGCGATCCTTGATCCGACCGCGAGTTGACGGGCACGCGTCGCGCCGCTTCAGCCTGAAAATTGCGCTCCGGCGCGAGCGAGCACTTGCCGCCATCGCGGGATCGGATCAGCATCGCGGCCGAGGCCGATAACGGCCCACCCGACCGGGATCAGGGGAGGAACGCATGCGCTTACCGAGATTGGCTGGCTGCGCGGTCGCGGCCGGGGCGATTGTGGTGCTCGGGGGCATCGCCCACGCCCAGCAATTGATGATCGTCGGCAACGACCAAAAACCCCATTTCGCCGACGGCAAAGTGACGATGGGCGAACCCGGCAAGGACACGCTGTCGGTCGTCGACATCTCGAAGCCGGCGAGCCCGCGCATCGTCGCGACGATCCCGCTCGACAACACGATCGTCGGCCCGCCAACCAATCTGGCGATCACGCCGTCGCGCGATCTGGCCTTGGTTGCCGACACGATGAAAGGCGTTCCCAAGGACAACGCCTTTGCCATCGCGCCCGACAACCGGCTTTTCGTCATCGATTTGACCGCGAACCCGCCCGCGGTGATCAATACATTGACCCTCGGCGAGGCGCCGAGCGGGCTGGCGATCTCGCCGGACGGCAAATGGGCACTCGTCTGCAACCGCGACGGGGGGACGGTTTCCGTCCTCTCGATCAACGGCAAGGAGGTCAAGGTCGCCGATACCGTGACCGTCGGCACCGCGGCCGACAGGGTTTCGGCCGTCGCCATCAGCCCCGACGGCAAGACCGCGCTCGTGGTCAAGGCGGGGTCGGACAAGGTCGCGGTGCTGACCATCGACAACGGCAAGGTGACCTACGACGCCAAGAACGATCTGCCGGCGAACAACTATCCCTACAATGTGGGGATTACCCCGAACGGCCAGATCGCCCTTATCGCCAATACCGGCGGCGGCGGCAGTTCGGACGGCAACGTCGATACGGTCAGCGTCGTCGATATGACGGCCAAGCCGATCCACATCATCGATCACATCACCGTCGGCGACTCGCCGGAAGGCTTGGCGATCAGCCCCAAGGGCAACATCGCCGTGACGGTGGAGGCGCGCGGTTCGAACCGTCCCAAGGATACCTGGTACTACCACCCGGGCGGCGCGGTCAGCGTGTTGCGGATCGACGGCAAGAAGGTGACGCGGGTCGGCGAGGTGACGGTCGGCGCGCTGCCCGAAGGCGCCGCCTTCAGCGCCGATGGCAGCCACATCTATGTCGGCAACTTCATCGATTCCGACCTGTCGGTGTTGCAGGTGATGGGCAACCGGGTGACTGACACCGGCAAGCGCTTCAAGCTGCCCGGCCAGCCCGCCTCGATGCGCTCCGGCCCGCAATAGGCGCAATCTTCAGGAGAGCGATATGGCGCCTCGATTGATCATCGTAACCCTCGCGCTGCTGTTCGCCGCTGGGGGCTTTCTCGGCGCCGGCCCGACGCCGGGTGGCCCGTTCAACCCGTTCGGCTGGCTGTTTGTCGGTTTGGCCGCGCTGGTCTGGCTTGAATGGGAGCCGATGAAGGCTGGCCTCCAGCAGCGGCCCGGCCTTTTCGACGCACTCACGCGAAACATCCTCGGGACGACGAAACGTAAAACCAGCTCCGGTGGCAGTGCGTCCTGAGCCGCGCGCCGCGACGCTGCGGCTCAATATCCCGTGGCGCGGCCGGCGAGGCGGGCCAGCAGGATGAGGCTGGCCGAGTAGTAGTCATCCTTGTCGTCGATCTGTGGCGGCGCTGTCGGTTTGTCGTGCAGCCGCGCGCGGACCAGGTCGATGATCGCCTGAAACCCGTTTGGCGCGGGAAACGGAGCGACCGCGCCGTTGGTCACATCGACCCAGGCGGGGACGGGCTTGTCGGTAAACCCGTCCCAGAAGCGCATTTCGTCGGCGAGGCGCGTGTTTGTCGCCTCGCGCCCCCAGATCAGGTAGAGCGGGATGCGGATCGCGTCATAGCCGAAACGCGGCGGGACCTGCGTGAACGGTGCGACGCCGCCAGCGCTGTCGATCGTAACCCAGTCGGAGGTCAGGTCCCATTTGCCGAACCGCGCTTTGCTCAGGAGCTTCAGCCCGTCGGCGCGCAACCGCGCCCATTTCGGCGACGGGTCGAGGCGCGGGAACGCCTCGAGCGCGGGATAGACGTAATAGGACGGATTGACGATGACCTCGCCGTCCTTGCGGGTGAACCCGTCAATGCCGGGCAGGAGCACCAGTCCGTCGCCGACCGGCTTGATCAGCTTTTCGCGAATGTCGACAACGATCCGCCGCGCTTCATGGGCATAGACCGGGGCATGCCAGCGCCGCGCGGCCAGCATCAACGCCCAGGCGATCAGTGTGTCGCCATCGGTCGCGTTGTTGGCATCGGCGACGGGGTCCTTGGCGTTCGGGTCCCAGCGCCACGAGAACAGCGCGCCTTGCGGTCGACGCAATTTCTCGCGGATCCAGTCCCAGATGCGATCGAAGGTGGCGCGGTCGTCAAAATTCTCCGCGAACAGCATCGCCCAGCCCTGGCCCTCGGTGTGGCTGACCCCTTTGTTGCCGGTATCGACAACGCGCCCGTCGGCGCCGACGAAGCGGTCGCGGTATGTGAGCCATTCACCGGGCAGCGAGGCGCTCTGCGCCAGCGCGATCGCGGGCAGGAGCAAAACAGCGGTCAGAACAGCGACAAAAACAGCGATAAACGCTCGCATCGAACCCCTATGGGATCGACCACCTTGGGATCAAAAACCGCGCGGCGGAACCTATTCGTGGCGGCCGTAGCGGAAGGTCAACAGCGTGCCGGTGCCCCGCGGCTGGCCCGCCAGGCGCGCGGCGAAGGACGGGTCGCCGCCCTGCTCGCCGAGCCAACCGGTGTAGAGCCCTTCGAGGATCGGCACCAACCAGCTCCGACGGCTTTCGTCCTGCGGCACCAGCGGGTAGGCACCGTGGGTGATCTCGATGAAATTGTCGGTCTCGCGCAGGCGCATCCAGCCCCAGTCGATGCCTTCGAGGACGCTGTTGATGTCGTCTTCGAGCTCTTCGAGACTGTCGCAGCGGCGCAGCGGCAACAGCCGCGCCATCTTGAGGCCCAACGCTCCCAGAAACTGGTCGGCCTCGCTCGGGTCGACACGCTCCTCGAACTCGGCGAACATCGCCGCCATGAAGTGTACCCACTGACGCGAGCATTGCTGCCGGGCGTAGTAGTGGAGGGAGATCAGTTCCTCGTCCAGAGCCGGTCCCGCCATCATCGCCTCCTTAGCGCGCAAAGAGATAGCGCGCGCTGCCGGATCAATGCCAGCGCTATTTAACGGAATCTTGCGCGCCGAGCCTGGCGGCCCACTGCGCGTCGGAGGAAGCCACGGGCTCCTCGATCATCCGCTCGGGAATTTCCCAGACAATCGCTCGCGGCGGCGTTTTCTCGAATTCCGGCTTGGCGAAATAGGTGATCGCGGCATTGGCGACCCCGCCGCCGTCCTCGGCGCGGTTCTCGACCGGCGAGCCGAGCGCCAGCGATAGGAACGGCACGAAATCGGCGCGACGCGAGAACGACGTGCCGATCACCGCCAACTCGGGAGCCGGGGTCTCGTCGAGCAGCCCGACACTTGCGGCCGCCGACTCCTCGATCGCGGTCGGCGCTTCCTCGTCGCCGCGCGGGCGCAGCGGGTACGGCACATTGTCGAGCCCGGCGAGGCGAATAAGATCGCCGACCCGTTCGCGCTCCGCATCGCGGGTGACTTTAAACTCGGCTTTCTGCGTCGGCGCGAGACCCGCCGCCTTCACCGCCGCGGCGATCGCGTCGGCGGCGGCCTT
>JASHUW010000513.1 GCA_030039815.1 Alphaproteobacteria bacterium | reverse complement strand
CAAGCCAGGCAAGGATTCCTGGCTGCACCGCCAGGCCGGGGCGAGCGAGGTGATGGTCGCCTCGGCGCGCCGCTTTGCCTTGATGCACGAGCTGCGCGGGGCGCCCGAGCCGTCGCTCGACGAGTTGGTGGCGCGCATGGCGCCGGTCGACCTGCTGCTCGTCGAGGGTTTCAAGGCGCATGCCCACGAGAAACTCGAAGTGCACCGGCCATCGGTCGGAAAGCCGTTTCTCTATCCCGACGATCCGCACATTGTCGCGGTGGCCTCGGATGAGGCCCTGTCACTGCCCCTCCCCGTCTTACCCCTGGACGATATCGCCGCGATTGCCGATATGATCCTGGGTCGGCAGGGATAGAGGTTAATGGCGCAGTTGAGCGACGATTGCTTTGCCTTTGGCGGGACGTTGCTCGGCGTCGACGCGGCGTTGGCGTTGATCGCCGAGCGGGTCGTGCCGGTCGTCGGCGAGGAGATCGTGCCCCTCGCCGAGGCGGCCGGGCGCATCCTGGCGCATGACCTCGTTGCCGAGATGGACGTGCCACCACGCGCCAACAGCGCGGTCGACGGCTATGCGATCGCCCATGCCGATCTGTCGCCCGACAGCGACACGGTGCTGCCGGTAACGGGACGGGCCGCCGCCGGCCATCCGCTCGGACGCCCCATCGAGCGCGGCGAAGCCATCCGCATCTTTACCGGCGCAGCGATGCCGGACGGCGCCGACACGGTGATGATGCAGGAGGACTGCACCTTCGCCGACGGCAAGGTGACCATGAAACCCGGCCTCAAGCATGGTGCCAACCGTCGCCATGCCGGGGAGGATGTGGCGAAGGGCGCGGCGGCGCTCGCCGCCGGGCGGCGGCTCAAGCCTGCCGATCTCGGCCTCGCCGCGGCGCTGGGACACGACCGGCTGCCGGTACGGCAGCGGCTGCGCGTCGCGCTGGTCTCGACCGGCGACGAGGTGCGCGAACCGGGCACGGCGCTGCCGCCCGGCGCGATCTACGACGCCAATCGGGCCATGCTGGTCTCGCTGCTGGCGGGGTTGGGATGCCGAGTCAGCGATCTCGGCATCATCGCCGACCGTGAGGCGACGCTCGCCGATACGCTGGCCAAGGCCGCGGCCGAGCACGACCTCATCGTGACCTCGGGCGGGGTATCGACCGGCGAGGAAGATCATGTGAAGGCCGCGATCGAGCGGCTGGGTCGGCTCGATTTCTGGCGGCTCGCGATCAAACCCGGCCGGCCGGTCGCGCTCGGCCAGATCAGGGGCGTGCCGCTGGTCGGCTTGCCGGGTAACCCCGTCGCCGCGGCGCTGACCTTTGCGATCCTCGCGCGGCCACTGATCTTGCGCCTGGCCGGCGGGACGGCGGAAACACCCGCGCTGTTCCGGGTGCGCGCCGAGTTCGCCTACAAGAAACGGCCGGGACGGCGCGAATATGTGCGCGCCAGCCTTGGCCGCGACGGCGATGCGGTGGTCGCGCATAAATATCCGAAGGATGGCGCCGGGATCTTATCATCCATCGTCAACTCGGACGGGTTCGTCATCATCGACGAGGCGGCGCACGGGCTGCAGCCGGGCGCGATGGTCGACTTCCTGCCCTATGCCGAGATCATCGGATAGGCGGGAGCGAGCCGATGCATCTGCTCTATTTCGCGTGGCTGCGCGCCAAGATCGGCACCGCCGAGGAAGAACTTGCCCTGCCGTCGCAGGTCCATGACGTCAAGTCCTTGCTCGACTGGCTGAAGACGCGCGGCCCCAATTACGCCGAGGCGCTTAAGGACCTCGGCACGGTGCGCGTCGCGGTGAACCAGGATTACGTCGGGCCGGAACACCGCGTGCGCGACGGCGACGAGATCGCGATCTTCCCACCGGTGACAGGAGGGTGAGATGATTCGCGTGCAGCGCGAAGATTTCGATGTCGGCGCCGAGCTGGAGGCGCTGACCAAGGGCAATCCGCGCATCGGCGGGGTCGCGAGCTTTATCGGGCTGGTGCGCGATATGGGCGGCAGCGACCGGGTGACCGCGCTGACCCTCGAACACTACCCCGGCATGACCGAGAAAAAGCTCGCCGAGATCGAGGCCGAGGCCAACAAGCGCTGGCCGCTCGACGCCAGCCTCATCATCCACCGCTACGGTCGGCTCGAACCCGGCGATCGCATCGTGCTGGTGGCGACCGCCTCGCCGCACCGCGAGGCCGCGCTCGCCGCCTGCCATTTCCTCATCGACTGGTTGAAGACCGACGCGCCGTTCTGGAAAAGCGAGGAGACGCCGGAGGGCAAGCGCTGGGTCGAGAAGCGCGCCGAAGATGACGCGGCGACGCAGCGCTGGACGATAAAATCCTGAGGAGCGCTACTTCGTTTCCATGACGAAGACGCCGTCCCAGCCGGTGCCCGGCGGATTCGTCGTGAAATGGTCGATGCGCTCCGCATAAAGGTCATAGAGACCGGCGAGCTCGGGGGCGGCAGCGCGGCATTCCACAAGAGCCGCGCGAGCACCGTCCCAATTCTGCGCCCGATACGAAGCTAGCATGCGGTCATGCCGCGCCGCCTTCACCAGAAAATCCGCCGTCTGCGCTAGCGTCGCGTCGCCGAGCAGCGCGTAGATGCGAACCGCCTCGCTCTTGCCCTTCACGGCGATCAGATCGAGCTCGAGCGCCGCCCAGGACGCCGCCGCCGCCCGCGTCGCCTCGCCGATGATGATGCCGACATGATAGGTCTTGGTCTGTCCTTCGAGACGTGAGGCAAGGTTCACCGCGTCACCCATCGCGGTATAGGCGAAGCGCTCATCGGAGCCCATGTTGCCGACAACGCACTCGCCGGTGTTGATGCCGATGCCGATATGCAGCGGCAGGAAGGCCCGCCCTTCCGCCGCCGCTTCCTGTGTGAGTTCGCTATTGACCCGCTCCAACTCGCGCAGCATGTCGAGCGCCGTAGCGCAGGCGTGGTCGGCATGGCCGGCGTCGTCGAGCGGCGCGTTCCAGAACGCCATGACGCAGTCGCCCATATATTTATCGATGGTGCCGTGGCGGCCCATGATGACGTGCGTCATCGGGGTCAGGAAGCCGCGGTTGATCAGCCGGCTGAGCCCTTCCGGATTGGACTTGAAGCCTTCGGAAATCGAGGTGAAGCCGCGGATATCGCTGAACATCGCGCTGATCGTCCGGGTCTCGCCGCCAAGCCGCAGCTGCTGCGGGTTCGACGCGAGCCGGTTGACCAGGTCGGGCGCGAGGTAGTGGCGAAAGGCAACTTGCACCCGGCGTCGCTGCAGATCGACAAAGCCGTAGCGGAACAGCAGCACGCTCAGCGAGGCGGCCGCCAGCGCGATCGAGGGCGTGACGAACGGCAGCCAAAGTCCGCGATCGAAAGCGATTTGAATGCCGGCCGCCCAAACGACGAGCGGAGCGGCGGCTGTCAGCACGGTCATTCGCGTCGGTGTCATCGCGATCAACCATCCCGCCACCGATGCCAGCAGGATCACGAAACCGATCGTCAGCAGCGGCCAGGGCGCCGGGTTTTCGCGGATGAAATCGCCGGCGATCAGCGAGTCGACGATGTTCGCCAACCGCTCGGTACCGGGCATCGGCGTGTTGTTGAACGGCGCGGCGTTGGTGTCGTAGATGCCGATAAACGACGCGCCAATCAGGACGACGCGGCCGGCCAGTTCTTGTGCCGGCAGCCGACCCTGGACGAGATCGACGAATGAGTAGGTCGGGATCGTTCCGCGCGGGCCGCGGTAATTGACGACGAGCCGCATGGCGCTGTCGGTCGGCACCTGTCGCGAGCCGATCCTCACCCCGGCGCCCAGGGCCAAGGCCACGTCGTTCCACGGCACGCCGAGATATGCCGCCGCCGCTCTCACCGACAGCGAGGGCAGGAAATCGCCGCTGAACGGCAGCGCCAGATAATCATAGCGCGGCGCGCCGTCGCGATCGTAGGCGATATCGACATGGCCAAGACCCGCCGCCGCCTCGCCGAGCAACGAAACGGGCAGAAGCGCCGAGCGCGGCGCGAGCGGGAAAAGCGGCACGACCGGGCTTTTATCGAACTGCTGGTAGGTCTGCCCGGAGAGATAGGCGGGAGGCGAAGTCTCGCTCTTGCCGACAAAAGAGAATGCCAGAGGCAGCAACACCTTGCCGCTGGCATGGATCGCCGAGGCGAAATCGGCGTCGGGATCGTCAGCGGCGAGTTGGGCAAGCGCCGCTCGCAACGATGCATCCTTCGGATCGCTGAGCTGCGACGCCGCCGCGGCCGCGCTCTCGCGCAGCTCTGGCGGCAACGGCTGCTCGGGCTCGGAGAACAACAGATCGAACACGATGACCTTGGCGCCGGCACGATCGAGCGCCCTCACCGCTGCGGCGAAATAGCGTCGGCTGAGCGGCCACCGGCCGAGCGCCGCGAGGCTTCGGTCATCGACGAGAACGACCGCCACTTCCTTGCCCGGAGTCTCGGGGCCGCGCACGCGAAACCGCAGATCGAGAGAGCCCGTCTCGAGAATTCGCAGCGGACCAGGGTCGGCAACCGTGAGCGGCAGCAAGACGGAAATCGCGACAACGAGCGCCAAACCCGCTTCCCGCAAGCCGCGCGGCCAGGACAAAGAGGCCGCCCTAGGGCAGGTTCGTGCGCGAGATCACCGCCTGGAATTCCTCCGGCGCCCATACGCGCGCCTCGACCGGGTCGCGCCCCGCTTCCAGCCGCGAGCCCCAGCGCGCCGGGATTGTGACGGCGCGTCCGGTCGCGGCGCTGCTCAGCACAACCGAGCCGGACAGCACGCCGACCTGCGCAGATCCAGGCTTGGCCTCGATGAACCAGTCAGTCGATCGAACCGCGGCGGTGCCAACGGCCGTCGACACCTCAAATGTTGCCGGACGTTCGACCGGGGCGACGACCGCGCGCAGGAGTCCCTGAGCCAAGGCGAGCTGGGCGTTCTGGCGCTGGCCGGCGGCGTCGGTCTGGTAGGCGGAGACACTCATTCGCGTCCCGGACGCAAGCGAGATTATCGAGCCATCGCTCATGCGCAATTTCAACTTGCCGTTGGCCGGCACATCAATTTCATCCGAGACCGCAACCGGGTCACCCAGCTTGAGCGGGGTCGTCCGTCCGGCGTGCACGACGCTGCAGTTGCCGACCATCCCGACGACGGTCCCCGCCGGCGCATCGGCGAAGGACGGAACGGTTGATGCCGCCAGGATCGCCGCCGAACCTGCTGCCAGGATGATCTCGCGTCGTCTCATACGCATCACTGATTCGAGAGCAAGAGTCTTCCGACAATACTATCGGCGAACGGGAAATCGAGCGAGAAGTGGCGTTGTGCGGTGGCACCGACGCCAGGCCCGTCGCGCGGCTGCCGGGCGCAACCGCCTCGACAGCAAACGTCCACCCTTCGCCCGCAGAACGCGCCTATGCTCCGGCGGCGATAACGCAATGAAGACGAGGCGGCGAGAAAATCACGCCGCTCACTCCGCCGCGGCCGCCGCCTTTGGCGTCTTGCCGGTGATGCGGTCGTAGTCCTCCCACATGAGCTTGCAGATCGCTCTGGGGGTGAAGCGATAGTGGCCGATCGCGCCGTCGATCTCGCCCACCGGCGTGATCTCGGCCGCCGATCCGGTGAGGAACACTTCCTGCGCCTTAGCCAGCTCATCGGGCATGATCGCGCGCTCGACGACCTTGATGCCGCGCGCCTTGGCGAGCTTCATCACGGTTTGCCGGGTGATGCCGTTCAGGAAGCAATCCGGCGTCGGCGTATGGATTTCGCCGTTGATGCAGAGGAACAGATTGGCGCCGGTACCCTCGGCGAGCTGGCCGCGCCAGTCGAGCATCAATGCGTCGTCGTAGCCCGCGGCATTGGCCTCGTGCTTCGCCAGCGTGCAGATCATGTAGAGGCCGGACGCCTTCGAGTGCACGGGCGCCGTATGCGGTGCCGGTCGCGCCCAGCGCGACTGCACCATGCGGATGCCTTTGGCCCGCGCCTCGGGCGAGAAGTAGGACGGCCAGTCCCAGGTCGCGATCGCCACGTGGATTTTGCTCAGCTCGGCCGAGACGCCCATCTGCTCGGCGCCGCGCCAGGCGATTGGGCGGACATAGCCGTCGACGGTCTGGTTGGCGGTGATCAGCTCCTTGGTCGCCCGCGCCAGATCGTCCATGCTGAAGGGGACTTCAAAGCCGAGGATTTTGGCCGAGTTGATCAGCCGTGCGTTGTGCTCGTCGAGGTGAAAGGCCTCGCCGTTATAGACGCGCTCGCCTTCGAACACGCAACTTGCATAATGCAGCCCGTGGCTGAGCACGTGCAGCTTGGCCTCGCGCCACGGAACGAGACGGCCGTCATACCAGATGAAGCCGTCGCGATCGTCGAAGGGGAGCAGGTCACCAGCCATGG
>JASHUW010000049.1 GCA_030039815.1 Alphaproteobacteria bacterium | reverse complement strand
CGAAGCCATCATGGAAATGCGCGAGCAGCATCCCGACGATGCGGTGGTCGTCGTCAGCCACGGCGACGTGATCCGCGCCGCGCTGGTCTTCGCGCTCGGCATGCCGCTCGATTTCTACGGCCGGATCGAGGTCGCGACCGCCTCGCTCAGCACGCTGCGTATCGACGCGAACGGGGTGCGCGTCATCACGATCAACGAGCGGGTAGCGGTCTGATCCCTTAGGCCGGCTCCACCGCGAGAGCTGGTGCGATCCCGTGCTCCACGGGATAGACATAGGCGCCGAGCCGGAACAGCAGCGCGACGGCGGCGGCGAGCGCCACCCCGGCGCCGATCAGCGCCGGGCCATACGATCCGGCGAGATCGAACAGGTAGCCGGCAAGGAACCGGCCGAGCGCGCCTCCCAGCGCGAACGACATGAAGAAATAGCCGTAGAGCTGGCCGAAGGCGCGCTGTCCGAAATAGCGCGAATTGAGAAAGGCCAGCATGTCGACCTCGCTGCCGAGGCCGAGACCGATCAGGAACACGCCGGCGGCGGGCAGCAATCCCGTGCCGCCGAGCAACGCCGCAAACCCGGCAAGCGGCGCAAACCAGAACAGCGCGACCACGTAAGGCGCGAAAATCCGATCAACCAGAAACCCGGTCACGACCCGCCCGGTCAGCGTCGCCAAGCCGAACAGCCCGAAAGTCGCCGTCGCCTGCGCCGGGGTGAGACCGCGATCGGTCAACAGCGGCACGACATGCGCCGATGAACCGAGGAGGGCCATCGCGACCAGGAAGAACGCCCCGGCCAACAGCCAGAAGCGCCCGGTGCCAAGCGCTTCGCGCGCGGTGAAGCCGGGCGCGAGGCCGGCGGGTGTCGGGCGATCGCGCTCACCCTCGCCCGGGCGCGGCTCGCGCACCCACAGCCCAACCGCGGGCAGCCCGATCAGCAGCACCATGACCCCGAGCGAGGCATAGGCGCCGCGCCAGCCGAAATGGGCGATCGCCGCCTGGGCCACTTGCGGCACGATCATGCCGCCAAGCCCGACCCCGGCCATCGCGATGCCGAGCGCCAGCCCGCGCCGCCGGTCGAACCAGGCAGCGATGGCTTTGGTGTACCCGAGCGGCGTCTGGATCGCGCCGGCGATGCTGACGAGCGAGAAGAAGAGGATGAAGACCGGCAGCGAATGCGGCGTCAGGCCCATCAAGCCGAGACAGGCCGCGAACACGACGATCCCGGGCAGCGCGATGCGGCGGATCGTCCAGCGATCCATCATCAGCCCGAGCACCGGCACGGTGACGGCGCCGAACAGTTCACCGAATGCCAGCGCGAACGACGCGGTCCCGCGATCCCAGTGCATGTCGGCCATGATCGGCTTCAGGAACACGCCGAAAGTGAAAGCGAGCACCGGCCCGTTGCAAACGATCAGCCCGGTGACCGCGCCGACCACGACCCACCACGGGTTCTTGAATTGTATTTGCATCCGCCCGCCTCCCCGTTCAGGGAAGAATGCCGCGTTCAGCGCAGGCTGGCGAGGGCTTCTTCGGCCGCGCGGACGCCGCTCTCAAAGGCGCCGTGCACGGTCGAGAAGAAATTGGGCGAGGTCGCCTCGCCGGCGAAGAAGAGGCGGTCGTCGATGGGCGCCGCCAGCACGGCGCGGTCATCGGCATGACCGGGCCTCGCGTAGGAATAGGAGCCGCGCGCGAACGGGTCGGCGCGCCACGACGAGGCGGCGAGCGGTGTCAGCTCCTTACGAATGACGCCGCCGCGCAGCGCCGCCAACTCGTCGGTCGCGAAGGCCGCCATCGCCGCGAACCCCTCGCGCTCCATGCGGGCGGCGAATTCGCCCCCAAAAAAGCACTGGATGATCGGTCGGCCAAACGGCCGCACCTGATAGCTCATCGTCTCGAGCCGAGTGGTCGAGCCGACAAGGAAGATATCGCCATCCGTGTCGAGATCATCCATGCGGCCGGTGAAGGAAAAGAACAATTTGTCCGCGAGGCCGAGCGGCAAGCCGTCGGCGGCGGCGAGCTTTGCCGGCAGCACCGGATCGAACGCAATCGCCTCGGCGGCGAGGATGTCGGTCGGCACCGCGACGATGATTTTGCGCGCGCGAACCCGGCCGCGCGCGCTGTCGATGACGATGTCGGTGCCGCGATGCTCGATCCGCGACACCGGGGCGCCGAAGACGATCGGCAACGGCGCAGCCAGGGTCGCGAGCAGCGCGCCGTAGCCGCGCCGCACCCGCCAATTGACCTCGCTATCCTCGTAGCGCTCATTGTCCTTGACCGAGATCTTGTCAAGCTCGACGGCGTTGCCCCAGGTGCTGCTGGCGTTGAGCAGCGTGTTCCATCGGCCGCAGGGCGGCAGCAGCGCCGAGCAGGGCCGATCCTCGGCCGCGCACGCCGCCTGGTGGCGGGTTTCGCGATAGGTTTCGCGCGCGGCGATCCATGCCTGCTGCTCGGCAAGGCTGGCGCCGCTGTTGCGAATGCGCGTGGTCCAGTCGGGCCGGCGATGATAGAGCGCGAAACCGTGCCCCTCGGCGATCGCGGTCAGCACGTTGCGGTCGGCGGAATGCAGCCATTCGCCGCCGAGATCGAGCGGGTAGCCGTTCTTCTCCATCGTCCAGGTACGTCCGCCGGCGCGCTCGCGCGCCTCGAGCACGACGACGGACACGCTCTTTGCCGCGGCCACCCGGCGCGCCGCGGCGATCCCCGCCGCGCCGGCGCCGACCACCGCGACATCGACCTCTGAGGAGAATCTTGTCATCGCCACATCAATTCGTCGCCCCCGCGCAGGCGGGGGCCCAGGGAGACCGCTCCGTCGCGTGCCCCTGGGTTCCCGCTTTCGCGGGAATGACGATGAATATCAGATCAGCCGCCGGTCGCCGGCTCGTTGTACTCGGCGTCGCTGACGTGCTGGCTCCAGGCCGTGCCCTGGCCCTGCTCGCCGGCTTCCGACAGCGCGAGGTGCGCGAACAGCCGGTCGGGCGAGGCGCCGTGCCAGTG
>JASHUW010000512.1 GCA_030039815.1 Alphaproteobacteria bacterium | reverse complement strand
CCGATATCGCTGTCGCCGAGATAGGAGAGGTGGTTGGCCTTGGCGCCGGCGCCGAGCCGGGTCGCCTTGACCTCGACGAAATTGCCGACATGGACGTCGCGCTCCAGCACCGCGCCGGGGCGCAGCCGCGCGTAGGGGCCGACGATCGCGCCCTCGTCGATGGTCGCGCCGTCGAGATGCGAGAAGGCGCGAATCCGCACGTTATCGGCGACGCTGACGCCGGGGCCGAACACCACATTGGGCTCGACGACGACATCGCGGCCGAGCCGCGTGTCGGCGGAAAAGAACACGGTCTCGGGAGCGATGAGCGTCGCCCCCTCTTCCATCGCGCGGCGGCGCAGCCGGTCCTGCATCAGCGCCTCGGCCGCGGCCAGTTCGGCGCGGGTGTTGACGCCCAGCACCTCCTCGGCCGGGAGCTCGACATAGGTGGTCGCGAGGTCGCGGCCGCGGGCGATGCCGACAATGTCGGTCAGGTAGAATTCGCGCTTGGCATTGATGTTGTCGAGCCGGCCGACCAGGTCGAAGAGATGCTCGGCGGCGACCGCCATGATCCCGCCGTTGCACAGCGTGATCGCGAGTTCCTCGGGGCTCGCGTCCTTGGCCTCGACGATGCGCTCGACGCTGCTGCCGTCGGCGCCGAGCACGAGGCGGCCGTAGGGACCGGGATCGGCGGGCCGCATCCCGGCGACCGCGATCGCCGCGCCCGATCGGCGGCGGGCGTCGAGCAGACGGGCGATCGTCTCCGTCTGCAAGAGCGGCGTGTCGCCGTAAAGGACGACGACCGTGCCGAGATCGGCGAGCGCGCGGTCCGTCAGCCCCGTCCTCGCGGCACGAACCGCGTCGCCGGTTCCTCTTGGCTCATCCTGGATCGCGACCGACACCGGCCCGAACGGCCCGATCACCTCGGGCATTTTTGCCGTAATCGTCGCGGCAACCTCGCCCATGCCCGGACCGAGCACAGCCACGATCGCCGACGGTTGCAGGGGGCGCAGCGCCTCGAGCACATGGTGGAGCATCGGCCGGCCGGCGACCTCGTGCATCGCCTTCGGCAGTGCGGAGCGCATCCGGGTGCCTTCACCCGCGGCGAGGACGATGGCGGCAAAAAAAGGTTTCATCAGCGGCTCGCGATTCCCCCGTGCAAGCGCCAATCAACCTGGCATGCACGGCATCTTCTGCCAAAACACAGATTGTTGCCGAATGTGACGCCACCCGCGCTAAAGTCCAGGAAATGTCAAAATTCATCCTGCTGTTCGACCTCGACGGCACGCTGGTCGACACCCTGCCAGATTTGACCAATGCGCTTAACGAAGCGTTGCGCGAGCGAGGCTACGCGGCGCTCGCGCCGGCCGAGGTCAAGCCGATGATCGGCGATGGCATGCCGATGCTGTTGCAGCGCGGCTTTACCGCGCGGGGGGCCGATGCCGCCGAGGCCAAAGCGATGCAACCCCGCTTCATCGAGATCTACGAGGCGAATTCGGCGAATTTGAGCCGCCCCTATCCCGGCGTGGCAAAGACGTTGGCGGCGTTGCGGGCGCGGGGCTACGCCACGGCGGTCGCCACCAACAAGCCGCATCACGCGACCGGCGAGGTGCTGCGCGCGCTGGGGCTCGCCGGCCTCTTCGATCTCTACGCCGGCGGCGACCGCTTCCCGGTCAAGAAGCCCGATCCGGGCCATCTCCTGGGGCTGCTCGATTTGCTGGGCGGCAACGCCAAACGCGCGGCGATGATCGGCGACAGCGAGAACGACGCGCTGTCGGCGCGCGCCGCGGCGATGGCGCTGATCCTGATGCGTTACGGCTACGCGCGAATCGACCCGGCGAAACTCGGCGCCGACCGGGTGCTCGACCGCTTCGATGAACTGCCCGAGACGCTCGCGGCCCTCGGTCTCAACCCATAGCGGCTCAATCCATAAGCTTCAGATCGACCCCGCGGCCGCGCAGCTTCGACAGGAACAGCGCGACGTTGCCGATCTCGGTCTGCATCGACATGCGCACCGGCACCGCGATATCGCCCGCCATCAGCTGCCTTGCGTACCAGATCGTGCCGGAGCTGGCGCCTTCCTCGTGGTTCTTGTCGATGTAGAAGCCGCCGATCTCCTGCCGCACCATGCGGCAGGCTTGGGTTTCGCCCTTGAAGTTTTGTCCCTCGGCCGGGCTCAGAATGTGCTGCCCGTCATCGCTGAACAGCAGGTCGTAGCGATGGCGGCCGTCGAACACCGGCACCCGCAAGTCGCAACCCCCGCCGCGCGCGATCTGGCGTTCGAGCATCAGATAGGCGGTCAGATTGTCGACCGTGCCGGAAAGCTGGCTGTAGTTGACCGGGGTCACCGGCTCCTTCGGCGGCGGCGTCACGGTGCCGTCGGGTACGCCGTCGGGCTTGAACTCGACACGCAAATGCTGCATCGCGCCATTGCGGTCGGTCTCGCTGTCGAACGTAACGGGATGCGGCACGTCCGCGACCTCGCGGCCCTCGGCGAGCGAGCGGTTGGCGACATTGGCGAACACGGCGCCGAGGCCGGCGGTCTCGAAATCGCCCTGGATCACATAGGCGGCGGGGGTTTCCTCGATCACCGTGTGCGTTGTCAGCACATGCAGCCCGGCAGGCCCAAAACCCTGAAATTCCATGGTGACGAGGTCTTCGGCGGAGGCCGGGCGGCTCGCTGTCGC
>JASHUW010000511.1 GCA_030039815.1 Alphaproteobacteria bacterium | reverse complement strand
AGCGGCGCTGCGTCTTTGCCTCGATGGGAGCGAGCAGCAGATTGCCGACGACAAGCGTTAGCGGCACCAGCTGCACCGGGACGACCCACAACAGGATCGGTCCAGTACAGAACGCTGCCGCAATCCCGATCACGGCGAGCAACGCCAGTGCGACAAGGTAGATGCGTTTGGCGCGCGCCGTCATCACCAGCGGTTTTTTGGCTGTCTTGCGGGGGTCGGGCTCGAATGCCGCGACCGCTATTGAAGCCGCGCCCGCCAGCGCGCCAAACCCCCAGGCCGGGACCGTGTGCAGCGCCAGCTGCATTAGCCAGACCGCGAAAAGCGCAAAAGACAGTCGGTGGTCGAAAGCGCGATTCCTTACAAGCCACGCGAGGAATCGCCTGTTATCATACTCTTCCTGCTGGAAAAGATGCAGGTACGTCATCAGCCGCCGCAGGGCCAGCAGGGCGAAGCCGACAAAAGCCAAGGCGCCGCTCACCTGAGGCTCTCCAACAGCTCGCCGAGGAGGTGGGCGACCTGGTGCCGGCCGTCTTCGATAATCGAAAGATGGTCGAAACCGTGCAGCAAATGCAGCCGTGAGCCGGGGATCAGCGCGTGCAGCCGCGTCGCGATCTCCGGCGGGCTTTCCGTGTCCGCCTCGCCGTGCACCAGCACAACCGGCATGCGGATGCGGCGGGCGACCTCGCTCTGATCTTCGTTCACCACCTTCACCAACACCGGGCGCATCGCCCCGGCAGCGCGGTAATCGGCGCTGCCATAGCGCTCGCGCAACCGGTCGCGCATCGGGCCCTCCGGCGTCGTCGCCCGCATCATGCGAAAAGCGAGCTGGCGTGGTAGGCGCTTGACCCGGGTCGCGAAGGAACGCCGGGGCGGCAGCCCGGCAGCGGCGATGAGGAACAGCGCGGCGACGGAATCGGGGTGACGCGCCGCAAGCCGCAGCCCGACCCGGCAACCGAACGAATGCCCGACCCAGACCCGCCTGCGCGCCGGCAAGCTGTGCAGCCATTCGGCCATGGCGTCGGCGTAATCCTCCGTCCCCCAGGGTCCCGGCGGCAACGGCGAGGCGCCAAACCCCGGCAGGTCGACAAGCCGCGAATCGGCGCGTGCGCGCATTGCCTCCGCGAGCGGCAACAGAGACAGGTGGCTGTGCGCCCAGCCATGCGCCCAGACCAATTCCGGCGCGGACGCTGGGGCGCTTCCAACGAGCTGAAAGACGGCAAATCGCGTTCCCGCCGCGTTGATGTCCTGACGTTCGAGTAGCATTTGCCCCTTTGCCTATAGGATAAGTCAACGTGATGAAAACCCGAATTGCGGTGTTCCTGGGCGGGCGCTCGCCGGAGCACGACGTCAGCGTCGTCACGGGGCTCCAGGCGATCGCGGCGCTGGACCAGAGCCGGTACGACGCATTCGTCGTCTATGTCACGCCGCAGGGCGATTGGCTCTTCGGGCCCGGACTCGAGGAACGCCGCAACTACCTGCCCGACGCGCAACTGCGCGCCAAGCTCACCGAAGTGACGCTCGACATCGCGTCGGGCAGCGGCGGACGGCTCTTGCCGCGCAGGACGGGGTTGTTCTCGCGCCGGACGCCGATCGAGTTTGACGTCGCGCTGCTGGCGTTTCACGGCTCGGGCGGCGAGGACGGACAAATGCAGGGCCTCTTCGAGGCCGCCAACATCCCGTATACCGGCATGCGCACGCTGGCCTCGGCGGTGCTGATGGACAAGGCCGTCACCAAGCGCGCGCTCGAAGGGAGCGGCATACCGCTGCTGCGGCAGGCGGTGATCGATCGGCCGGCGACCGGGTTGCCGGCCGCGCCGGTGCTTGGCGATGCGATGAAACAGGCCAATATCGGCTTTCCTTGTATCGTCAAGCCGGTGCATCTCGGCAGTAGCATCGGCGTCGGCAAGGCCGAGGACGTCGAGGAGGCGCGGGCCCTATTGGCGACGATCTTCCGGCTCGACACGCAGGCGCTGATCGAGCCCTTCGTGCCGAACCTAGTCGAATACAACATCTCCGTCGCGCGGTTCGGCGGCGCGACACGCTGTTCGGCCATCGAGCGGCCGAAACGGGTCGAGGACCTGCTCGACTTCCGCCAGAAATACCTGTCCGGCGGCAACGACAAGACCGGCGGCAAGGTGCTCGGCCAGTCGAGCCAGGGCATGCTGTCGCTGACCCGCGAGATCAATCCCGATCTGCCGCCCGCCGTCGCCGACCGTCTGCGGGGCTGGGCGATCGCTGCGTTCGACGCGGTTGGCGGTACCGGCGCACCCCGCATCGATTTTCTCAGCAACGAGGCCACGGGCGAAGTCTGGCTCAACGAGGTCAACCCCTGCCCCGGCTCGTTCGGCTTCTATCTCTGGGAAGCCGCGCCAAGTCTGCCTGATGGTAGCGGGCCGATCGGCTTTACCGCGCTTTTGTCGCTGTTGATCGATGAAGCACAGGCGCGGCATCGCGCCGTGCAGCTCCCCGACGACCCCGTCCCACCCGATGCGCGCCTTCTGAAGCGGCCGTGAAGGAAGCGGAAGGGCGCGCCCCCGCTTCAAACGGCTTCAGCGATGATGCCCGCCACCGCCGTGTCCCCCGCCGCCGCCATGGAAGCCGCCGTGGTAGCCGCCGCCGTGCCAGCCGCCACCGCGCCACCCACGACCTCCGTAATAGCCCCAACCGGGAACGAGGATGGTTGGCGCGTACCAGTAATCGAGCGGAGCGCAACCATATCCCGCAACGTAGTAATAACCGTCGGGGCACACATAGTCCTGCGCCTGCGCGGGTGCGCCGAAGTCCATGACGGCCGCCGCACCGAGAGCGGCAGCCATGAGGACAAGTGCCTTTGGCAGAGTCTTGCGCGTTGCCATCGCCGCCTCCTACTGCGCGCGGCGCGGCATGCGCCGCAGCCGGAACTGCTCGAAATGTCGGTCGGCCAGCGTCTTCTGCTCGGGCGAGAGGCTCTGGTAGAGCGCGTCGAGCGGGGCGATTAGCCGATTCAGCGACTCGGCGCGTGCGGCGTTGATTTGTGCGTACCAGCGCATCCGCGCGGGGGCGCTCAAATCCGTCGCCGTGCGCCGTTCGAGGAACAAGGTGAAGATTGACTGGGCATTGGCGCGCATCGTGTCGGCGTAGGCGCGAAACAGCACCTCTTGCGCGGGCTGAATGTCCAGTTCTTGGTGCAGCAACGCGATGCGGATCTCGACATTGTCGGCGAACCGCTCGGGCATCTGCATAGTGGGCGCGGTATCCGCCGTGGAGGCGGCGGCCTGCGGTGACTGCGCGGTCGCGGGCCGGGCCACCCCCGCAGCGACGAGCAACACGGCGCTTGCAGTGCCGAGCGTCGCTGCCCTCAACGGATGTCGGTTAAAGCGGATCATCTTCTGCACCTCTCCTTCAGCTGCTCGAGCGGCGTCTGGTCGACGCCCAGCTCGAAGTCGAAGGAAGGATCGATGTGAATCGACGGCGCCGCCTTGACCCAGGTCAAACCGGGCTTGGCGGTCCGCGATCCCCACCGGCGCGGTAACAGATCTGCCTCGATCGCCCTATCCTCGCTGCACCGCCGCGCCTATGCTTCAGCTTCCGGCGCGCAGCAAGGACAGGCCGATGAAGCGGCAGTTGCACCTCAACCTGTTCATCCACAGCCGCGGGCACCACGAGGCGTCGTGGCGGCATCCCGCAACCTCGCCGCTGCCGTTGACCGACATCCGCTATTACCAGGACCTAGCGCAGCGCGCCGAGGCGGCGAAGTTCGACTCGATCTTTCTCGCCGACCAGTTGGCGCTCGGCGGCGACGTGGCACAGGCGGCGCGCACCTGGCTCGAACCGTTGACCGTGCTCGCGGCGGTCGCGGTCGCGACCCAGCGGATTGGCCTGATCGCTACCTGCTCGACCACCTATACTGAGCCCTTCAACCTCGCCCGCCAGTTCGCCTCCATCGACCATATCTCGAACGGCCGTGCGGCGTGGAACATCGTGACCTCGTGGCTTGCCGCCGCCGCGGCTAATTTTGGCGGCGAGGGCCAGGTCAGTCACGCCGACCGCTACGCGCGCGGCGAAGAGTTCATGGCGGTCGTGAAGGCGCTGTGGGACAGCTGGGCCGAGGACGCGGTGCTCGACGACCGCGCAAGTGGCCAGTACGCAAAGCCCGACCGCATTCGCTCGGTCAATCATCGCGGCGATTTCTATAAGGTCGAAGGGCCGCTCAATCTGCCGCGCTGCCCACAGGGCCGGCCGGTGCTGGTGCAAGCCGGCTCGTCCGACACCGGCCGGCGCTTTGCTGCACGTCATGCCGAGGCGGTGTTCACCGCGCACATGGCGAAGGAGACGGCGCAGGAATTCTATGCCGACCTCAAGCGGCTCGCGGCCGCGGAGGGTCGTGATCCCAGTCAAGTGCTGATCCTGCCGGGGCTGTCGCCAATGATCGGCAGCACCGAGGCCGAAGCGCAGCGGCTGGTGCGCGAGACCAACGATCTCACCGACCCGGAGGTCGGTCGCAAGCGGTTGTCGAATCGGTTCGGCGGCGCCGATTTCTCGCATTTACCGCTCGACCGGCCGCTGGCGCCCGACGACTTCCCCGATCCCGGCACGGTGCAGGCGGCGCGCAGCCGCACCGAGGTCATCCTCAATCTGGTGCGGCGCGACAAGCCCACCCTGCGCCAACTGCTCGGCTATCTCGCCGGCGCGCGCGGCCACTATGTCACCGCCGGTACGCCCGAGCAGATCGCCGATCTAATGGCAGATTGGTTCACCGACGGCGCGGCGGACGGCTTCAATGTCATGCCACCGCTGCTGCCGCTTCAGCTCGACGTTTTCAGTCGCGAGGTCATCCCGATCCTGCGGCGGCGCGGCCTGTTCCGGGACGAGTACGAGGGGACAACGCTGCGCGAGCATTACGGCCTTGCCTGGCCCGAAAGCGCCTTCGAGCGGGCCGCGCCGAGGTCGGAGCGACAATCCGCGTGACGCGACCGAATCGAGCCTTGCCTTCGGCTTCCTGACGACTTCGAGGGCAGTCAGGCAAGCGGTCGCTCGACGGCGGCGGTGCCTGCGGCAACCTGTAACGGCAAGACCGGTTTTTGATGCGCTCCAAGTGCTGGCACTCGGCCCTAAAGGCCATCCATAAGACAAAACGGCACTGATGCAAGGGCATCCACCGACTGGCTATACACGATCAATGGCCAAATTATCGTGTAACCGCCATTAACATTAATTTTTAATTCACGCCTCCCGGCAATTATGGCGAAACCACAAAGGGGGAAACGGGAGGCAATATTGGCCAGAGCGTTATTTGCCGCGCTCGCTTTATTGACGGCATATGCGTCAATTTCTCCGTGTCACGGCGAAGAAGCGCGAGTCATCAAGCTTGGCTACATTCTGGCGCCGCATTCGCAGTTGGGCGCCGGCGCCGATGTCTTCGCTGCCGAGGTCGAGAAGCGCACGCAAGGTCGCTATCGGATCGATCAATATCCCGACGCCGCGCTAGGTGGCGAAGTCGAGATGATGAAGGGCGTGCAGCTCGGCACCGTTGACATGGCCTTTATCACCGGGGCGCCGATGCCCAATTTCGTGCCGGAAATCGGTGTCTTTGGCATCCCGTTCCTGATCCGCGACGCCCAGCATGCCTATGCCGTCCTCGATGGCCCATTTGGCCAGCAGCTGCTCAAGAAATTCGAGGCGCAGAATATCGTCGCCCTTGCCTGGGGCGAGAACGGGATGCGGCATCTCACGAATTCACGGCACCCGATCCAGGTTCCGGCGGATTTACAGGGGCTGAAATTACGGGTGCCGCAAAGCGACGTGATGGTGCAGGGCTTCGACGCGCTCGGCGCCGATACCCACCCGCTCGCGTTTCCGGATGTCTACGGTGCGCTGCAAACGGGACGCTTCGACGGCCAGGAAAATCCGATTGCGACGATCATCGCATCAAAGTTCTACCAAGTTCAGAAATACCTGACGTTGTCGGGTCATATCTACGATCCGGCCGCTTTCCTGATGTCCAAGGATCTTTGGGGCGAGCTTTCGCCGGCCGATCAGCAGGCTTTTACCGAGGCCGCTCGGCTCGGTGGGCTGGCGTCGCGCAAATTTGCCGCGGAGGCTGAAGCCAATGGAATAGCTCTCCTGCAAAAGGAGGGGATGCAGATCGTCACCGATATCGACAAGGCCAAATTCGTTGCCGCGATGGCACCGGCGATG
>JASHUW010000510.1 GCA_030039815.1 Alphaproteobacteria bacterium | reverse complement strand
CTTGAGTTTCTTGGTGGCGGCGGCCGCGGCGGTCAGCGAGATGAACGGGTCCATCGCATCGTAATATTGCTTCGGCAACTCGCCACCGCCCGGGAACGGTGTCTTGCGCGACAGCGGGATGTGCGAATGCTCGGGCGCCCACAGCGACTCAAACCCGCGTTCCTCCATCGCCCGGGCCAACTCAGGCGCCGGCATCGCGTAATCGGTCATGAACATCAAGACGCCGAAATGCATGGCTGTCCTCCCATGGAGACGCGCATGCCGCCAGCTTAGCCGCGATGGTAAGGCGACCGCTAGGTCGTCCGACGCAATCCCCGCCTCGTTCCGGCGCAGGTCAGGCCGGGATGTCGGCGTCCTGCATCGCCAGCAGGTCGAACGGCGCGGCAAAGCCAGGAAGCGACTCGATGCGGGCCGCCCAGGCGGCGACATTCGGCCATTCCGCAGGGTCGCGCCCGCTCAGCTTGGCGAAAGCGATGTCGCCATAGCTGGCAATGTCGGCAATGGTCGGCTCGGCGCCGACGAGAAAGTGCTGATCCGCGAGATGCGCATCGAGAATCCCGAGCGCTGCCTCCCCCAGCATCTTCCAGCGCGCGACGACGCCGTCGTCGAAGGACAGCGGCAACAGCCCGCGCCGGCCGAGGCTGACGCTGTACCAGCCGTACAGCGGCGGATAGAGGCGATCGGCGTCCCAGAACAACCACTCGCGGATGTCCTGCCGCGCGACGTCATCGCTGCCGCCGAAACGGCCGAGGGTTTCCGAGAGATATTCGAGGATCGCCGCCGACTGCAGCAGCACGCGGCCGTCATGCTCCAGCACCGGCACCTGCCCCCACCGCGACAGCGCGCGAAACTCGGGCGTCAGGTGCATGCGCCGCTGGAAGCTGACATAGCGAAAGCGGAACCCGACCCCGCAGAGGCGCAGCATCAGCGCGACCCGATAGGTCGGCAAGGAGTGCGGGCTACCATGGAGTACAAAGCCGTCGCTCATCGCCCCGCTCCCTCGTGGTCGTTTAATCCGGCGACAGGTCGCCCCAGCTCGCGACGTGGGCGATGCGCAGCGCGATAACCGGTAGGCTGGCGAGGTCCATCGCGCGGTATTGCGGATAGCGGGCGCGCAGCAATTCCTGGGCGGCGTCATGCTCGACGCCGCTGTCGAGGATCTCAGCCGGCCCGCGCAGCATGACCCAGCCGAGTCGCGACCAATCCTCGTCCCAGCGGTCGACGATGAACGCGGCGCGTGGATTTTCGAGAATGTTGCGCACGCGCTTCATCGGGCGGTCCCGCCGCTTCGGCTTTTCATCGATGGTGATGTACAGCGAGGCCTCGGCAAGCGCGAAGCAGACCGGCACGAGATAGGGCACCCCTGCGGCATCGGCCGTCGCCAGATGGCCGACCCGGTTTCTTTCGACAAAACGCCGCGGCGTGTCGCTGAGCATGCGGCGATCTTGCGACAATGCGTCTCGGCTGCCTATGGTTCTACTCAAGATTTAGGGACAGGCGGATGAGCGAAGCATCGTTGAGTCCGGAAACCGTGCTCGCCGAGATGACGAAGAACGGCGTCAGCCACATCGTCTGGCTGCCCGACAGTGAGACTAACTGGCTCTATCTGTTGATGAAGGCCGAGCCGTCGCTGACCCTGGTGGGCGTCAGCCGGGAGGGGCATGCCTGCTCGATCGCCTCGGGGCTCGCGGCGGGCGGAGCCCGGCCGATGATTCTCATCCAGAACACCGGCCTTCAGGAGTCGGGCGATTCGCTGCGCGGCTGGTTGCTCAGCATGAATGTCGGGGTGGTGATGATGGTCGGCTATCGCGGCTGGACCCGGCACGGCGTCACCACCGACACCGCGGCGACCTACACCGAGCCGTTCATCAACGCCTACGGCCTTCAGTACTACCTCGTGGAAAACGACGCGGACGCGCCGCGCATCTCGGTCGCGTTCAAGGAGGCAGCAAAGACCAACAAGCCCGTCGTCGTGCTGGTCGGCGACGAGTTCCACGGGTTCAACCGGTAACCGGAGGCCTGCACATGATGCGCATCGCCGACGCCCTCGCGGCCTTCAAACCCTATCGCGGGGACGCCATTGTCGTGCCGGGGCGCGGCGGCAAGTTCTGGGTCGAACTGACCCAGGACCCGCATCTCGACCTCCCGTTGGGCGACCCCGCGATGGGCGGACATGCCGGGTTCGCGCTCGGTCTCGCGCTGGCGCAGCCGAACCGCAAGGTCGTGCTGTTCGATTCCGAGGGCGACATCCTGATGAGCCTCGGCATGCTGACGACGATCGCCGAGCAGGCGCCGGCGAATTTCTACCATTTCCTCCTCGACAACGAGGTCTACGCGACGACCGGCGGCCAGCCGGTGCCCAACGCGAAGAACGTCAAATACGATAAGCTGGCGCTCGCCGCCGGTTATCCGCGCGCCCAGGCCTTCGACAAGCTCGACGATTTCGACCGCGCGCTGCCGCAGGTCATGGAGAAGCCAGGCCCGGTTTTCGTCGCGCTCAAGGTCTATCCGGAGATCGAGAACGCGCCGATCGGCCAGCGCCGCCGATGGAACACCCGCAGCCGCACCCAGGTCGTCGCCGACCTGCAGCAGAAACTGGGAATCGCCGCTGATGAGGCCACCCGATGAGACGTTTCCCTGTTGCCTGGCAACTCGCCTTGGGCGCGTTGCTCGCGCTCGGAATTGCGCCCGCCGCGTTCGGCTTGACGATCGGCTCGGCGGTGGTGGTCGTCAACACGGTCACCGGCAGGATTGAGACCGCGCCGGCGGGGATAGTGCTTCGCGCCGGCATTGATGTGCAGGCGAACGAGGGGGTCCAGACCGCCGAGGCGAGCGCGACGCGGCTCGTCTTCCAAGACAACACGCAGTTCGAGGTCGGCCCCCTGTCGCAGGTCACCCTCGACAGGTTCGTGTTTGATCCGGACCCGTCGAAATCCCAGGTCGTCCTGTCGATCGCCAAGGGCGCGGCGCGCTTTGTGACCGGCTCCCTGCCGAAAAGCGACTACGAGCTCCACACGCCGGCGGCATCGATCGGCATTCGCGGAACGATCCTCGACATCGATGTCGGCCCCAACGGCGCGACGACCGTCTATGTCGAGGAAGGCATCGCGCTGGTGAGCGGCGGAGGCCAGACCGTCGAACTGCATGTGGGCCAATCGGTGTTCGTTCTGCCGGGCCAGATTCCGGGCACGCCGATCACCGGTCCGAACCCGCGACCCAATCAGCTGCAGCTATTGCTGCGACAGGCGCTGCAATCGCCCAACGGCGCGACGGAGCTGGTACGTGCCATCCTGGCGCTTCATCCCGCAGGCGGTCCCGCGCTGATCGACCTCGTGGCGATCACGGTCGAACAGGACCCCAGCCTGGCAGCGGTTTTTGTCAGCATCGGACAGACCGCGTCCACCGCTCAGCAATTCGCGCTCGGCGCCGGATTGGGGCAGGCTGTCGCCTATCTCACCCGCAACAACGACACCGCGGGCGCGCAAACGATCGTCGCGGCGATAAACTCGGCGCCGGCGTTGATACAGACGGCCTTTACGAACAATGGCGGGACGAACAGGAACCTCCTGCCGCTGCCGATCCCCGGCACGCCGCCCCTGGTCACGAACACCTGCATCAGCCCCAGCCAGCCCGGCGGCCGCTGCTGATCTAGGCGTTCGTCCGTTCCGTGCCGCGCATCGCGCGCCACACCTTCTCCGGCGTCGCCGGCATCTCGATGTGGGTCACGCCGAACTCGGCGAGCGCATCGACGACCGCGTTGATGATGACGCCGAGCGCCGGGGTGACGCCGCCCTCGCCGCCGCCGCGGAACCCGAGCGGATGCGTCGTCGACGGCACCTCGGAGAGGTCGGTCGCGAAAAATGGCAGGTCGCTCGCGCGCGGCATCGCGTAATCCATGAACGATCCGGCGAGCGGCTGGCCGCTTTCGGGATCGACGACGCATTCCTCCATCAGCGCCTGGCCCATGCCCTGGGCGATGCCGCCATGCGTCTGGCCGTGGATGATCATCGGGTTGACCGCGCGGCCGACATCGTCGATCGCGGTGTAACGGTCGAGCGTAACCTTGCCGGTCTCGGGGTCGATCTCGACCTCGGCGACGTGCCAGCCATGTGGGAATGACGAAATCCGGCTGACCACGTCGCCCATGCCCTTGAGCGGGCCGCGCAGCTCCTCGGGGAGGCGCGCATCGCCTTCGGCCGCAGCGGCGACCGCGAACAGATCGACGGACCGGTCGGTGCCCCGCACGGTAAACCGCCCTTCGGCGAAAGCGATATCCGCTTCCGCCGTTTCCAGTAGGTGGGCGGCGATCCGCAATCCCTTCTCGATAATGCGCTGCGAGGCGGCGTGCATCGTGATCGAGGCGAGGCGGATCGAGCGCCCGGAATGCGAGCCGGCGGCGAATTTGTTGCGGTCGGTATCGCCGGTCACGAGCTGGACGCGATGGTTCTCGACGCCGAGCCAATCAGCGAGCAGCTGCGCATAGCTGGTCTCGTGCCCCTGCCCGCTCGACAGCGTGCCGATCTCGACCTCGAGCAGACCCTCCGGCCGGACACGCACGACGGCTTCCTCGAACGGCGCGCCGCTTTGCGATTCGACATAGGTGCCAAGACCGATGCCGCGCTGCTTCCCGGCGGCGCGAGAGGCCGCGCGGCGCGCCGGGAAGCCGTCCCAATCGGCGAGGGCGAGCGTACGGTCGAGAATCTGTTCATAGGCGCCGCTGTCATAGGTCATGCCAAACGGGTTCGGGTAGGGCAGCGCCGCCTCGGGGATCAGGTTACGGCGGCGCAGCTCGACCCGGTCGAAACCGAATTCCCGTGCGGCGCGGTCGACGAGCCGCTCCATGACGAACATCACCTCGGGCCGCCCGGCGCTGCGATAGGGCGCGGTCGAGACCGTGTTGCTGAACACGGCGCGCGCCCGAGCGTGCGCCACCGGCGTGCGGTAAAGGCTGGTGCTGAGCTCGGTGCCCTTGGTCAGCGGCACGAACGACGCGGCATAGGCGCCGAGATTGCTGAGATTAGAGGTGCGGAAGCCGAGGAAATTGCCGTCTGCGTCAAGCGCCAGCTCGGCCGAAACGGTCAGGTCGCGGCCCTGGAAATCGGTCAAGAGCGCCTCGCCGCGCTCGCACAGCCACTTGACGGGT
Source organism: Alphaproteobacteria bacterium (assembly GCA_030039815.1). Lineage (GTDB taxonomy): Bacteria > Pseudomonadota > Alphaproteobacteria > ATCC43930 > CGMCC-115725 > DATARH01. The sequence continues at coordinate 4,297 of JASHUW010000510.1, read as the reverse complement.
CGGCCGAGCCGCCGCGCGGCCCAGCAGGCGAGCGCGAATTCCGGGTAGGTGTTGTTGCGCGTGCCATAATTGCCGCCGACATCGTAGGCGACGACGCGCACCCGGCTCTCGTCGACGCCGAGCATGTGCGCGATGTCCTTGCGGGGCCGCCCGACCCCGCCGCCACCGGCATAGAGCGTGTAGCGCTGCGTCTGCGGATCGTACGCGGCAAGCGCGGTGCGCGCCTCCATCGGCACGCCCGTCACCCGCTGCACATGCGTATCGAGCCGCGCGACATGGGCGGCCCGGGCGAAAGCCGCATTGGTGGCCGGGCCGTCGCCGACGAGGGCGTCGACGACGACATTGGGCTGCTCCCAGAGACGCGGCGCCTCCGGCGCCGTCGCCGTGCTCGCCGCGCAGACCGCCGGCAGCGCCCGGTAGTCGATCGCGATCAGCTCCGCCGCGTCCTTCGCCGCCGCCAAGGTCTCGGCGATGACAAGCGCCACCGCCTCGCCGACAAACCGCACCCGATCATGCGCCAGCGGCATCTGGTGCGGCACGGCGATCGTCGAGCCGTCGGTATTGACGAGCGTGATGTCGGGCGGACTCTGCGACGCCGGCGCGTGCAGCATCGGGCGATGGCCGTCGGCGAGGTAGTCGGCGGCGGTCAGCACCGCGACAATGCCCGGCGCTGCGGCGGCGCGGGAGGTGTCGATCGCCGCCATCGTCGCATGCGCATGAGGCGAGCGCAGAACGAACCCGATCGCCTGGCCCGGCAGGTTCAGGTCATCGCCGTAACGGCCGCGCCCGGTCAGAAACCGCTCGTCCTCGTGACGGCGCGGCGACTGGCCGACCCCGGCGCGCGGCGCCGTCGCGGCTCCCCCATCGGCCATCTCAGCCTCCTCACAGTCTTATAAGTTTTTTGCCGAACACGCTCAGCGTTTACCACAATTTAAGGTGGGGACGGGTAATCATAGCGCTGTAGAGTACTGCCCGAGATCACCCATGCACCGCCTCTTCGAGAACCTTCTCAAAGACGAATCCGGCGCCACCGCTATCGAATACGGACTGATCGCCGCGCTCATCGCGCTCGCGGCGATCAGCGCTATCACGAATATTGGTAAAAACCTGTCGATGACGTTCAACACCGTCGCGACAAAGCTCTAAGACCTCCAGGGACACCTCCCCCGGGGCAGGGGGACGCGGGTTCGCCTGCGTCCCCCCTTTTTCATGCCCGCCGCATCATTCTGCGGCGGCGGCCTGGGCTTGTTCGCTGCCGCCGATCACCAAGCCAAGCGGGGTGGCGGTGATCTTCACCGTGGCGCCGTCGAGGATGCCGCCTTCGAGGATGCGCTGCGCCAGCGGGTTCTGCAATTCTCGTTGGATCACCCGCTTCAGCGGCCGCGCGCCGTAGACCGGGTCGTAGCCAGCGTCGGCAAGCCACGCCGTGGCTTTCGCATCGAGGTCGAGCGCGATCTTGCGGTCTTCGAGCAGCTTCTTCAGCCGACCGAGCTGGATTTCCACGATCCCCGTCATGTCGTCGCGCGACAGGCGGCGGAACAGCAGGATTTCGTCGAGCCGGTTCAAGAATTCCGGCCGGAACGCGTGACGCACCGCCTCCATCACCGCGGGCCGCGCCTTCTCGACATCGGCGTCGTCGGGCAGATTGGCGATCGCCTCGCTGCCGAGGTTCGAGGTCAGCACGATCAAGGTATTGCGGAAATCGACGGTGCGGCCCTGGCCGTCGGTCAGCCTGCCGTCGTCGAGCACCTGGAGCAGCACGTTGAACACATCCGGGTGCGCCTTCTCGACCTCGTCGAAGAGGATCACCTGGTACGGCCGGCGGCGCACCGCCTCGGTCAGCGAGCCGCCCTCGTCATAACCGACATAGCCCGGCGGCGCTCCGATGAGGCGTGAGACGGTGTGCTTTTCCATGTATTCCGACATGTCGATGCGCACCATCGCGCTGTCGTCGTCGAAGAGAAATTCCGCCAGTGCTTTGGTAAGCTCGGTCTTGCCGACGCCGGTGGGGCCGAGGAACAGGAACGAGCCGATCGGCCGGTTCGGATCCTGCAGCCCGGCACGGGCGCGGCGGATCGCGTTGGAGACGGCGACGACCGCCTCTTCCTGGCCGACCACGCGCCGGCGCAAATTCTCCTCCATGCGGAGGAGCTTATCGCGCTCGCCCTCGAGCATCTTGTCGACCGGAATGCCGGTCCAGCGCGAGACGACGGCGGCGATGTGCTCGGGCGTCACCGCCTCTTCGATCATTCCTTTGCCCGAGCCCTCGGCCTCGGCGATCTTGCGTTCGAGCTCCGGGATGACGCCGTAGGTCAATTCGCCGGCCTTGGCCCAGTCGCCGCGGCGCTGCGACTGATCCAATTCGGCGCGGGCCTGATCGAGCTGTTCCTTCAACTTCTGCGCGCCGGCGAGCTTGCCCTTCTCGGCCTGCCACTCCGCCGTCTTCTCCGCCGATTCCTGTTCGAGTTCCTCGAGCTCCTTGACGAGCTTGTCGAGCCGGTCCTTGGAGGCCGCGTCGCTCTCCTTCTTCAGCGCCTCGCGCTCGATCTTCAACTGCACGATGCGGCGGTCGAGCTCGTCGATTTCCTCCGGCTTCGAGTCGACGACCATGCGCAGCCGCGATGCGGCTTCGTCCATCAGGTCGATGGCCTTGTCGGGCAGGAAGCGGTCGGTGATGTAGCGGTTGGAGAGGGTCGCCGCGGCGACGATCGCGCCATCGGTGATGCGCACGCCGTGGTGCAGCTCGTATTTCTCCTTGATGCCGCGCAGGATCGAGATCGTGTCCTCGACCGACGGCTCGGTGACGAACACCGGCTGAAAGCGCCGGGCGAGCGCGGCATCCTTCTCGATGTGCTTTCTGTATTCGTCGAGCGTCGTCGCGCCGACGCAATGCAATTCGCCGCGCGCCAGCGCCGGCTTCAGCATATTGGACGCGTCCATCGCGCCTTCGGCCTTGCCCGCGCCGACCAGCGTGTGCAGTTCGTCGATGAAGACGATGATCTCGCCCGCGGCGGCGGTGATCTCTTGGAGCACCGCCTTGAGCCGCTCCTCGAATTCGCCGCGGTATTTGGCGCCGGCGACCATCGCGCCGAGGTCGAGCGCCAGGAGGTGTTTGTCCTTGAGGCTTTCCGGCACGTCGCCGTTGACGATACGCAGCGCCAGTCCCTCGACGATCGCGGTCTTGCCGACACCGGGCTCGCCGATCAGCACGGGGTTGTTCTTGGTGCGGCGCGACAGGACCTGGATCGTGCGGCGGATTTCCTCGTCGCGCCCGATGACGGGATCGAGCTTGCCGTCGCGCGCCGCGTCGGTGAGGTCGCGCGCGTATTTCTTCAGCGCGTCGTAGCTATCCTCAGCAGAGGCGCTGTCCGCTGTGCGGCCCTTGCGAATCTGCTCGATCGCGGCGTTGAGGCTTTGCGGGTTGACCCCGGCGGCGGCGAGCGCCTTGCCCGACGCGGTTTCCGTGGCCATGGCCAGCGCCAGCAGCATGCGCTCGACCGTGACGAAGCTGTCGCCGGCCTTCTCGGCGATCTTCTCGGCCTGCTCGAGGACACGCGCCAGCTCCGGGCTCATATAAACCTGGCCGGCGCCGCTGCCCTCGACCTTGGGCTGGCGGTTGAGCTCGGCCTCGATCGCGTGCAGCGCCGCTTTCGCGTCGCCGCCCGCGGCGGCGATCAGGTTGGCGCAGAGGCCCTCCTTGTCGTCGAGCAGAGTCTTGAGGAGGTGCTCCGGCGTCAGGCGCTGATGACCGCTGCGCAACGCCAGATTTTGGGCGGCCTGAATGAACCCCTTGGACCGCTCGGTGTATTTCGCGAGTTCCATAGGCTGTCTCCGATGAACCGACTGCCCCGACCCCCCGTCAGGCAGGTCCTGCAGCCCTTCAGCGGAACATATGGTGGGCCGCAAAACCTGCCTCAAGCCTAGCGAGGCGGAGTTTTGCGGCCTTGATATCGATCAATGCGGGCAGCGCGTTCGCGCGGGGCGCGAGCCCTTTTAGTCGGCGGCCCGGCCGGTAATGAACGGCGGCAGCTGATCCTCATCGGCGACGGCAGGCGGCGGAGGCGGCGGTGCCGGCTGGATTTGCACGAAATGCGCTTCTTCGGGCTGTTCGCCCTCGCCGTCGACCGGCTCGATCTCGGGCTGCATCTGCTGCTGCTGTTGCTGCTGGCGCTGGAAGGCCTCGCCGTTGGCGTTCATCACGCGGAAATAATGCTCCGCGTGCTGATAGAAGTTTTCCGCGGCGATCCGGTCGCCCGACGACTGCGCCTCGCGGGCCAGCGCGTGATAGCGCTCGAAC
>JASHUW010000509.1 GCA_030039815.1 Alphaproteobacteria bacterium | reverse complement strand
GCTGGCCCTCGGCGATGCCGAACTCTTTCAGCAGCGCCGCGTCGCGCGCCGACAGCGCCCGTTTGCGGGCGAGAAAGCGCGGCGACTCCGGCAGCCATAGCAGCAGGATCGGCACCAGGATCAACGGGAACACCCCGCCGGCGACAAAAATCGACTCCCAGCCGAATTGCGGCAGCAGCCACAGCGCGACCAGCTGGCCGCCGACAAACCCACCCACCGGCGCGCCGGTAAAGCTCGCCATGATCAGCAGCGCGCGCCGGCGGTGCGGTGCGTAATCGCCGGCGAGGCTCGCCGCGCCGGGGAACGCGCCACCAATCCCGAGCCCGGTGAAGAAACGCGCGGTGGTCAATGCGAGCAGCGACGGCGCGAGAGCGCTGGCGATCGAGGCCAGGCCGAAGATCGACAGGCTCGCGACCAAGAGCGGCTTGCGCCCGACGCGGTCGCCGATCGGCCCGGCCGACAGCGCACCCACCAGGATGCCGATACTCGACCAGAGGAATGCCGTGGTGAAAGCCGGCGGCGGCAGATGCCACACGTCGATCAGCTTTGGCACCGCCCAGGCAACCGAGTTGATGTCGTAGCCGTCGCAGATCTGAATAAGTGTGCACAACAACGCCACGCGGAGCTGCAAGCGACCGATCCGCTGGTTCTCCAGCGCGCTTTCGACCGCCGAAACCGCCGTGTCCGCCATCGTCCTCCTCCCGGGCCGCCACGTCCCACCGCCGACTTGACGCCGGTCTTGCCGCCACCGTGTTGCATTTCTCGACCGGCTGCGCAAGCCTCGGCACCAACACTCCTTCGTGCGGAGCCCGTCGATGACCGTCCGTCCGCCCGCCGAGATCGGCATGACCCTCGATGAGGTCGACACCCCCGCCCTGGTGATCGACCTCGACGCGTTCGAGCGCAACCTGAAGCGGCTTGTCGATCGCACCGCCGGGAAGGGCGTCCGGCTGCGGCCGCATGCCAAGACCCATAAATGCGCGGTCATCGCGCTGAAGCAGATGGAGTTGGGCGCGGTCGGCGTGTGCTGTCAAAAGGTCAGCGAGGCCGAGGCGCTGGTCTATGGCGGGGTCAAGGACGTGCTCGTCACCAACGAGATCGTCGGCAAGACTAAGCTGCGCCGGCTGATGGCGCTCAGCGGCAGCGCGCGCATCGCCACCTGCGCCGACGATCCGGCGCAGTTGGCCGCGCTCGACGCGGCCGCGGGCGAGGCGGGCATCGTCTTGCCCGTCCATGTCGAGGTCAACATGGGCGGCAATCGCTGCGGGGTCGAGCCGGGCGAGCCGGCGCTGGCCCTTGCCCGCCAGGTCATGGACGCGTCGCATCTCTCATTCGCCGGGCTGCAGGCCTATCACGGCTCGGCCCAGCACCTGCGCACCTGGGAGGAACGGCAGAAGGCGATCGCCGGCGCGGTCGCGAAGGCCACAGCGACCCGCGACCTGCTCGCGCGGCACGGCATCGCCTGCGCCAACATCACCGGCGCCGGCACCGGCACCTTCGAGTTCGAGGCGGGAAGCGGCGTCTATACCGAGCTGCAATGCGGCTCGTACATCTTCATGGACGCGGATTACGGCCGGAACCGCGACCGCGACGGGGCGATGACCCGCGCTTTCGAGCCGAGCCTGTTCGTCTGGGCGACGGTGATGAGCCGGCCGGCCGAGGAGCGCGCCATCGTCGACGCGGGATTGAAGGCGCTCGGCATGGATTCCGGGCCGCCCAATGTGTGGGACGAGCCGGCCGCGACCTACGACCGTGCCTCCGACGAGCACGGGCGTCTGGTGATCAGCGGTGCCACCAACCGGCTCAGGCTGGGCGACAAGGTCAAGCTAGTGCCGGGGCATTGCGACCCGACGGTCAACCTCTATGACTGGTATGTCGGGGTGCGCGGCGACCGGGTCGAGGCGATCTGGCCGATCGTGGCGCGCGGCGCGGTTTACTGATTTCGCGCGGCGGCGGTCGATAGGCGGGCGATCACCAGGATCGCGAACAGCGTTAGGAACTCAGTGGCGATCCACCACTCCTGCCACACCCCGTAGCTGCCGAACCCGACGACGAGCGCGGTAACCAGGCTGCTGCCCGCCGCCGCCGCGTAAAGCGGCGGCCAGCGCGCGTTTGCGAGCGCGAGCCAGACCCGTGCGACGAAGAACGCGAACAACAGCGCCCCGGGCGCGCCGAGCTCGAGCCAGAGCTGGAGGGCCGCATTGTGCGGGTGGAGCGGCAGCCATTGCTGTCCGTTGGGAGCATCCGGAATCGGCGCATTTCCGCCGGGGATCGCGCGCGACGAATCGAGCCCCCAGCCGAGAACCGGCTTCTGCGCGATCTTGCCGCCGACGAACGACCAGATTTCCAGCCGGTGCCAAGCCGAGAACTTGACCTCCCGTGCGTCATGGCGCACCGGCGCGATCCCGGCGAGCGGCGGCAGGGTGAGCGGCGCCGCCAGGATGAACCCGAGCGACGCGATCGCGGCGGCGCGGGCAACCCATTTCCGCTGGAAATAGAGCGGCACGGCGGCGGCCACACCGAGAATAAAGGCGATCCGCGCCGCGTCGCCGACCAGAAGAAAGATCACCGCAACCGTCGGCGCGGCCAACACCATGGCGGCA
>JASHUW010000508.1 GCA_030039815.1 Alphaproteobacteria bacterium | reverse complement strand
CCGGCGATCACCGCCAAGACCGCCGATCTGTTTCCCGGCGCGCAGCTCGGTGCGATCCTCGGCGTCATCACCATCGGCAGTGGCCTCGGGGCGGCGCTCGGCTCGTGGGGGGCTGGCTTCATCTACGATTTGTCGGGCAGCTACGAGCTGGCCTTCGCGCTATCGATCGTGTCGTATCTCTGCGGCGTCGTCGCGTTCTGGGCGCTGCGCCGCCCGCCGGTGCGGCGCCGGAGCTAGCCGGCGATGAGATCGACGCTCGCCGGATTGTGCAGGTGCGTGCGCTCGCGCGGCAGGACGACGGTGACCGTGGTGCCTTTGCCGAGCGCGCTGTCGATCGTCATCGTGCCGCCGTGCAGCTCGATGAGGCGCTGCGCGAGCGGCAGGCCGAGACCGGTGCCGCCATGCGGCCGCGAAAGGCTGTTGTCGATCTGACCGAACGGCTGCAGCGCGCGCGGGATGTCCTCGGGCGCCATGCCGATGCCGTTGTCGGCGACGGTGATCACCACCTCGCCCGATGGCGCGAGCCTCGCCGACACCGTGACCTCGCCGCCTGTCGGCGTGAACTTGACCGCGTTCGAGACGAGGTTCAGCAACACCTGTTCCAGCCGCAATTCATCGCCATTGACCTCGAGATCGGTCGGCCGGATGTCGAGTGCAACGCCGGCGACCGCGGCGCGGTCGGCGACCATGCGGCGGCAGGTCTCGAAGATTGCCGCGACCTGTACCGAGGAGTTGCGCAGCTCCAGCCGCCCGGCCTCGACCTTCGAAAGATCGAGCAGGTCGTTGATGATGCGCAGCAGATGATGGCCCGAGCCATGAATGTCCTGCGCGTAGTCGCGGTAGCGCGCGTCGAGCGGCCCGAACAACGCCCCCGAGATCACCTCGGAGAAGCCGATAATCGCGTTCAAGGGGGTGCGCAGCTCATGGCTCATATTGGCGAGGAACTGGCTCTTCGCTTGGTTGGCGGTTTCCGCCAGGTCGAGTGCCGAGCGCAGCTCGCTCTCGATGTGGCGCCGCGCGGTGGCGTCGCGGCCCACCGCGAACAGGTATTCGCGACCGCCGAATTTGATGTAGCTGGCGGTCATGTCGACCGGGATCGTCCGACCCTCTTTGTTCACCCGGTAGTTCTCGAAACTCAACGAGCCTTTCTCGCGGTACAGCTTCCAGCGGTCGGCCCAAATTTTGGGGTTCATATGCGCGGCGATGTCGAACACGGTCATCTGCAACAACTCGTCGCGGCTGTAGCCGACTTGCTGGCACATCGCGTCGTTGACCTTGAGGTAGTGGCCGGCCTCGTCGAGCAGGCAGATCGCCTCGGACGCGCGGTCCATCGCGAGCTGGGCGAGCTCTAAATCCTCCTCGGTGCTGCGCCGGGCGCCGACTTCACGCTGCAGCCGGTCGGCGAGGTGCAGCAACCGGTCGGAGCGCATCCGGTTGGTGACGAGATAAAGCGTCAGCAGCGCGGTGAGCAGGAGGCCGCAGCCCAGCTCGAACCAGCCGACGCCGGCGAGCTGCGCCGCAAGCAGCCGCGGCGTCGCCCGTACGATCATCGTGTAGTCGCGACCGGCGAAGCTGAACGACGATCCCCAATATGGTTTGACCAGCGCTTCCTGGTCGTCCGTCGGCTGGGTCCGTGCGCGGGCGTTCGCCGCGAGGTGGTGGTAGATCACCCGCTGGGTCTTCGGCGCCGCATCATCGATGACATAGAGATCCATGCCCTGCGGCGCCGGCTCGTAGGTCGAGATGATCGCCTCGACCGCGGCGCTGATCGACATCCGGAAGGTCAGGATGCCGATCGGGCCGACAGCGTTCTTGTCGCCGGCAGAGGCCGCGTAGACCGGCAGGAACAGCAGGCTCGAGTCCGGCCCGTATATCATCTTCATCGCCGCTGTCGCGGTCATCGCGCCAGTGGCGACGGCTTCGTCGAGCGCGCCGCCGGCGATCGGGGCGAGATCGAGGCCGAGCGGCGAGTTCGCGCGCTCCGGCTCGACATAGCGCAGCGGGTAGTAGTCCGATCGGCGCGGCGCGACAACGAGCCCTTTCCCGTCAGCGGTCTTGTCTCGGATCGTGTAGTCGTCGTGGCGTTCCGCGCGTGCCGCCGCCTCGAACGCGGTGCGGTCGCGATCGGCGACCCGCGGCGCCCAGGCGAGGTTCTCGAACCCGGATTGCAGGACGGTGCTGGCGAGGAAGACGCTTTTCGCGTAGGCGCGGAACGTTTGGGCGTCGAGACCCTGATAGGGCAGCGCCGCGGCAAAGCCCTCGATCGTGCCTTCGTAGCGGCTGAGCACTTCCTGCAGATCGCGCGCCCGCGCCTCGGCCTGCACCGAGAACTCGGCCGAAGCCCGTTCCTCGGCGATGCTGCGCGCATGGTTGAACAGCATCACCGACGCAACGATGCCGAACGCGGCGACGAGCGCCGCCGGCCAATATCTGGAAACGCCAATCCAATTCATCCCGCGCGGATCCTCAACCCTCGCCCACGGAGAATGCCGTCTATTTTGTTGAATAAGCGTAAAGTAGCGAAGCCTTAACTCCCGTGCGGCTAACTTTCTCGGCTGTCACAAAGTTCTGGTGGCGAGCCGAGAATGACAACCGCAGCACGCATCCGCCAACCGTTCCGACGCCGGTTTCGCGCCGGCATCGCGCTCCTCTTTGGCCTCATGCTGCTCTTGGGCGCAAGCGGCGCGGCCCGGGCCGGCTCGCTCGACGACATCCGGGCCCGCGGCGTGCTCGTGGTCGGCGCCAAGGCCGACTACCGGCCCTTCGGCTTCCGCGACGAGGCCGGGATCATCGTCGGCTTCGAGCCCGACCTGGCCGCCGAGATCGCCAAGGCGCTTGGCGTCAAGCTGAAGCTGGTTCCCGTTGTCGCCGCGAACCGCATCACGCTATTGCAGTCGGGAGATCTCGACATCGTCATCGCGACGATGAACGTCACCCCCGAGCGCGCCAAGCAGGTCGATTTCGTCGAGCCGAGCTATTACGCCTCGGGCGTCAACGTCCTCGCGCCGAAATCGGCGCATCTGCACGTCTGGCAGGAACTGAGGGACAAGCCCGTGTGCAGCGTCGAAGGCGCCGCCTATCTCAACGAGATCAAGGACCGCTACGGCCCCGAGTTCCATCTCTACAAGGACACCAGCCAGGTCTATGCCGCGGTGAAGGCTGGCGAATGCTATGCCGCCTATGACGACACCGCGCTCGTCGGCCAGCTGCAGATGCCAGGCTGGGGCGATTATGAGATGCCGCTGCGCTCGGTGCTGCCGCAACCCTGGGGCATGGCGGTCAAGCAGGGCAACAGCGAGCTCGCGGCGTTTGTCGGCGACCTCGTCAAGAAATGGCACGCCGACGGGCATATCGAGCAGCTGGAGAAGACCTGGCACATTCCGCCCTCGGTCTTTGCCGAGCAAATGCACCGCCGCTTCGCCGACGCGGATTAAGCCACCACTTTGCCCTTCCGGGGCGCGTCAAAGACGCGAACCCGGAACCCATCAACACGAGCCTCTAAAACACGTCGCGGGCGTTCGAGATACGGCGTCCACGCGGCGTGCATGGGTCCCGGGTTCAGCGCTGCGCGCCGCCCGGGACGACGCTACCGTGTCGGCTTTCGCACCAGCGCCTCGATCGTCCGGCCGAGCCCCTCTTCCTGGTTGCGGGCGGAGTTGATCTGCATCTCCAGGAGGCGCTCGCCCATGATGAGATGCGTGCCGAGCGGCCCCAGCCCCTCGCGCTCCAGTCGCTCGCGGTTGCGGATCGTTGCGGGCAGAGTTTCGGCCGTCGTGTCGTGGAACACGACAATCTCGAAACCGGTGTCCTGTAGTTGCGCGCGCATCTCCTCCGGCGTCGCCAGGAAGCTCGTCGCCGGGGTCTCGGCCCACGGCACCGGATAGCGGAACGCGCCGTCCTTGCCGCGGCACAAATTCGACAGCGCCAGCACCCCGCCCGGCTTCAGCGCGCGAAACGCCTCGCGATAGAATTGCCGCTTGTTCTCGATGTTCATGATGACGTTCTGCGAATAGGCGCGGTCGAAGCTGTTGTCCTCGGCCGGCAGCGCCAGGGCGCTGCCGTTTTTGATCGTGATGCGGTCGGCAAGGCCGGTCGCGCGGTTCAACGCCACCGCTGCGGCGCAAAATTCCGGCGTCAGATCGACCCCGGTCACGCGCACCCCGCGTTTCGCGGCGAACCAGCGCGCCGGGCCGCCGATCCCCGAGCCGATATCGAGGATGTGCTCGCCGGGCTGCGGCTTCAGGAGCTCGACAAGCTCCTTGGTCGCGACGATGCCGCGGCCGTGGAAATGGTCGAGCATCGACAACGCGTCGACCGTCACCGGCGCGTCGGCCCCGTTCGCCGCCCGCAGCGCCGCGAGGATGCGCTCGGCGATACCCGAGGTGCCGTAATGCTGCGCGACATCGGTCTCGATAGCCATGCTCACTGTCCCGCGCTTTAATGCCTCACATCACGATGCTACTCGCATCGCGGCTCATCGGGGAGAGACGAGATGGCCTTGAAGATCGAGCGCTTTCAACCGCCCGGCATGGATGTCCGCATGCAGGAAGGAAAAGCGGCGTATTCGCATGTCGTGACGGTGAGCGGGACGGGCAAGCTGATCTTCATCGCCGGCCAGCTCGGCCGCGACGCCGCCGGCAACATCGTCCCCGGCGGGATGCGCGCACAGCTGGAGCAGACCTTCAAGAACCTCGACGCCTGCCTCAAGGCCGCCGGCGCGAGCTGGGCCGACGTCGTCAAGACCAATACGTTCGTCACCGATTACGACGCCTTCTCGCAATGCCGCGACGTGCGCATGCGCTATTTCGGCGTCGCCACGCCGACCAGTACGACGATCAAGATCAGTGGCCTCGCCCAGCCCGAGGCGATGGTCGAGATCGAGATGATCGCGGCGGTAAGTTAGGCGAAAGCCCTCTCCCGCGTGCGGGAGTCGCGGTCGCCCTATTCGCTCTTCTTGACGACCTCGTAGAGCCGCTCGTCGTAGAGCGCGCCCTCAAGCGGCACCAGCTTGGCGCGGAACGCCTTCGTGTGGTCGGCTGCCTCATAGGCTTCGAGGCTCTTGCGGTCGGCCCAGGCCTCGATCAGGTGGAAATGGTTGCTGTACGGGTCCAGCACCAGCGCGTCGAAGCGCTGCATGCCGACATCCTTACGGCTGTCGGCTACCAGCTGCTTGACCATGCCCGCGGCCTCCTCCTTGCCTTTCGGGAATACGTCGATATGGGTCAGCACCCAGATCGCGCCGGCGAGGTTGGCGTCGGCCGCCGGCGCGGCGACATCGAGCACGAGGAACGGTCGTGCGCTGAACGGCGCGGTGACGATCGGCTGCAGCTTGTCGCCAAACGCCTTCATCGCCGCGCCATGCGCGTCGGCGGCCGCTTTGTCCTTCCACGCCTCGACGATCGCGAAATGGCCGGGGCGGCCAAGCTCGTGCAGCACCGTCAGCTCGGTGTTGCCGTCTTCCTTGCGGGTCGCGGCGGCGAACTGGCGCAGCATCGCCATCGCCTTGCGCGTGGCTTTCGGTACGACGTTGAAATAGGTGACGATGTAATAGGGCCCGGGCGGAG
>JASHUW010000507.1 GCA_030039815.1 Alphaproteobacteria bacterium | reverse complement strand
CCCTTCGACAGGCAGTCGATCATCGCCAGCTCTTCCGCGAGACGCAGCGGCTGATGCACCGGCAACAAATTGCCGTAGATTAGCAATTTCAAATTCTTGGTGCGCTGCGCCGCCGACGCGGCCATCAGGTTCGGGCTGTTCATCAGCCCGTAGGGGCTGCAATGGTGCTCGTTGAACCCGACCCCGTCATAGCCGAGCCGGTCGAGCAGCTCCCACGCGTCGAGATGCTCCTCGTAGGTGCGCACCGCCGTGTCGGCGTCGAAATACCGGCCGGCGAGCGGGTAGGGCAGCTCCGGCCCGCCGTTCTTTAGGTGGTCGAGATTGGCGTCATAAGCCAGCAGGTCGAATACGAACACCTTCACGGAGCAACCTCCCCTTGTCCCGATGCGAGGACTGCGTCTGTCCGGTCGGCAAACTTACGGCATTGGCCGGATGGTCGCGAGTCGCCCGCGCCTCAGCGAATTTCACCCGGACGCCAATGAATAGCGCGGGTCGGCGGCAAGGCACTGCGCCTCGGGCAGGCCCAGTTCCTTCTTCACCAAATTCGTGCCGAGCACCATCGCCACCATCTTGTATTGCGCGTGGCGACGGCTCATGCCCTCGCGGCCCATGCCGCAATCGGACGAGATCACCACCCGCTCCGGCGGCAAATGTTGCAGCGCCTCGCGGACGATCGCAGCGACCTGGTCGGGCCGCTCGATCTGCAGCGTGTGGTGGTCGATGACCCCGATCACCACCTTCTTGTCGGTGATGACCTTGCCGATCGCCGCGAGATCGCCGGTGCCCGACGAGCAGGTCTCGAAGGTCAGGGCATCGGCGTCGACCTTGTTCAGCGCGTCGAGCGTGGGTTGGTAGCTCTGGACATCGCGGAAGATGCGCTGCTGCGCCGGGTTGCCCCAGCAGGTATGACACCACACCTCGGTCTTGCCGCGCAGCCCCTTCACCGTGTTGTTGAAGATTTTGACCAGCTCGGGGATTTCGAGCCGGCCGAACGGCTTGCCGCGCGCCGGCACCATGTGGATTTGCGGTTCCTCCATCTGGATCACCGGGCAGCCGGCGTCGGCGAGCGCATGGAGCTCCTGGTTGATCGCCTCGCTGAACGCCCAAACGCGTTCCACGGGGTCCTTGTAGTAGTCGTCTTCCACCGCGGCGGCGAGCAGCTCGGGCATGATCGTGCCGAACTTGACCGGCCGCGGCGTCAGCCGCTGCGCCACCTTCCACATCGCCGAATATTGCAGATTACCCGGCCCGAGCGGCCCCGTGATGCGCGGGACCACCCGCGCCTCGAGCTGATCGTGCAGTATCTGCCCGCGCGGCTGCGCGGCGTTGTTGACCTTGGGCACGGTCAGCGCGACCTCGGGCGAGAACCCGGCCATGTGGGTCAGCGGGTAGCTCTGCCAGCTCCAGCCGCCGATCTCTTCGTCGTAATGCGCGTCGCCATCGGTGCAGATGTCGAGCCCGGCGACTTCCTGGGCGCGCAGATGGGTCGAGACCGCGTCCTCGTACTGCTCGCGCCAGCGCGCGTTGACCATCGCTTCGAGGAAGCTGCGCCGGCCGAGCTGCGCGGTGTGCCACGCCGGGCGCGGCAACGAGCCGATGATCGAGGTCGGCAGGATTTTGTCGGCGGTGGCTTTGTACATGGTTGTCTCCCTAGCCGCGCCGCTTGAGGAAATCGAGCGTGGCGTCGGCCGCCTGGTCGGCGTGGGTCGCCGCGACGTGGTAGGAATTGCCCGGAAACACGACCAGCTCGGAGCCGGCGATCTGCTCCTGCCACGCGCGCATCGCGGCGACCGAGCCGAGCCCGCTATCCTCGGTGGTGACGACCAGCGTCGGGCACTTGATCTTGGGGATGTCCGGGCGGATGTCGGCCACCGCGATCGTCGGCATGAAGCCGAGCTGCGTCGACAGCGCGGTGCGGCCCATATACTTGACCCAGAACTCGAACCCCTCTGGCGGGAAATAGCTGCCCAGCCGGTTGCCCATGTTCTGCCGCGCCCAGTATTCGACGCCGTGATCCTCGAACATTTTGATCGTTGCGCCGACGCTTTTGGCGGCTTCCTCGCGATAGGGCGGCGGCGAGCCAACCACAGTCAGGGTCTTGACCCGCTCGGGCCGGCGCGCCGCGAAAGCGCGGGCGATAGTGCCGCCGATCTTGGCGCCGACGAGGTGAAATCGGTCCACCCGCACATGGTCCATCAACAGGCAGAAATCCTCGATCAGCCGATCGAGGGTCCAATGAAACTCGCGCGGCATGGGAGATGACTGGCCAAAGCCCCGCATGTCGGGCCGCACTACCCGGTAATGCCGCGCCACTTTCGGCACCCAGCGCCACCAGGCGAGCCCGCTTTCGGCATTGCCGTGCAGCATCAGCACGGTCTCGGGGGTTGTCCACGGATCGGTGAAATCGTCGACCTCATAATGCATGTCGCAATCGGTCGAGGGCTTGAAGTTCGGCATTTCTCCCCTCCGGGTCGTTTGCGTATGATCCTAGTCGAGAACAGGCGTCGGCTCTGCTATGATTTGATGAGTGATCGTCAGGGAGGTGCACGATGGGCGAAATCCTCGGTGTCGGCGTCACCCATTATCCGGGGCTGATCCAACCCGACGAACAGATGGCCGGGTTGTTGAACCGCACGCTCAACAGCGACCAGGTGCCGGAGAAATTGAAGGACCCGAAGACCTGGCCGGCGCAAATGCGCGAGGAATGGAAAGACCCTGTCGCCTCGGCCAAGGAGCATCGCGCCCGGCTCGTCAACGGCTTCCGCAAGGCGCGCGAGGCGATCGACGCGTTCAAACCCGATTTCGTCGTGATCTTTGGCGATGACCAATACGAGAATTTCCGCGAGGAGGGCGTGCCGTCGTTTTGCGTCTTCCTTCAGGAAGAGATCGAGTCCCACCCGTTCGCCCGCTACTTCATGGGCAACACCAACATCTGGAACGAGGGCAAGGACACGGTCATCAAGACCAAGGGCCACAAGGCCGGCGCCTCCTATCTCGCGGCAAAGCTGATCGGCGAGGATTACGACGTCAGCTACGCCTACAAGATGCGCTACGAGAATGGGCTGCCGCATGCCTTTATCAATACTGTCATGTATCTCGACTACGACCGCAAAGGCTTCCCCTACCCGGTCGTGCCGTTCCACGTGAACTGCTACGGGTCGAGCGTCATCGCCAAGCGCGGTTCGACCGCGCATTTGACCGGCGAGGCCGACCCGAACCTCGTCGATCCGCCTGGCCCGAACCCGCGGCGCTGTTTCGACATAGGCGGTGCGATCGCCCGCATCCTCAAGGACAGCCCGTACCGGGTGGCGCTCGTCGCCTCGTCCTCGTGGTCGCACGCGTTCCTGACACCGAAGAACCACTATCTCTACCCGGACAATGCCGGCGACCGGGCGCGCTTCGATGAGCTGTCGTCGGGCAAGCTCACCCGCTGGCGCGAACTGACCACCGCCCAGATCGAGGACGCCGGCCAGCAGGAGTTCCTCAACTGGATCACCCTCGGCGGGGCGATGCACCAGCTGCAGCGCGATCCCGAGATCATCGACTACGTCGAGAGTTACATCTTCAATTCGGACAAGTGCTTCGCGGTCTTCCGGCCGTAGTATCCTCGGCTGTCATTCCGGGGCGGCCCTTCCGGGCCGTTGCCGCCTATTGACGCTTCCCGGCGAAAGCCGGGACCCACCTTGCCGCCGTTCGTGCGATTGAAATGTGGACCCCGGCTTCCGCTGGGGAGCGGAAAGAAACCTGGATTTTGCGATCGCCACTAAAGGGCGACCACTTTTGAGAATTTGATGAGCGACAGCGCTATCATCCTGCCGCCGCCGCGGGTCGATCCCTATCGCGGGCCGCCGCCGCACGAGAAGGGCCCGCGCGTCTTTCTCGATTACGACCAGATCGAGCTCGACGCGGCCTACGACCAGGCGGTCTACCAGCCCAACATCCTGCAATTGAACCGGCGTTGGGCGTCGAACAGCGCGCGCACCCGCGCGCGGATCGGCGAGCCCTTGCGCCGTGCCTACGGCGACAGCGCGATCGAGCAACTCGACATCTTCCGCACCGACCGGCCGAGCGCGCCGATCTTCGTCTTCATCCATGGCGGCGCCTGGATACGCGGCGACGCCAAGTCATATTCGGCGCCGGCGGAGATGTTCCTTGGTGCCGGCGCGCATTACGTCGTACCCGATTTCATCAATGTCGCCGAAGCCGGCGGCAGCCTGTTTCCGATGGCCGAGCAGGTGTGCCGCGTGATCGCTTGGGTCTGGCGCAACGCCGCTGGCTTTGGCGGCGACCCGAACCGGCTCTATATCGGCGGACAGTCGTCCGGTGCGCATCTCGCCGCAGTGGCGCTGACCACCGACTGGCGGCGCGAGCACGGTCTGCCCGCGGATATCGTCAAGGGTGGCCTCTGCACCAGCGGCATGTACGAGCTGGCGCCAGTGCGGCTCTCGGCGCGCGCCAACTACGTCAAGTTCACCGACGCGATGGTCGAGGAGCTGAGCCCGATCCGCCGTCTCGACCGGCTCGGCGCGCCGGTCATCGTCTCGTACGGCACCTACGAGACGCCCGAGTTCATCCGCCAGGCCAAGGAATTCGCCGCTGCGGTCGACAAGGCCGGGAAGCTGCGCGAGCTGATCGTCGCCGAGAATTACAGCCATCTCGACCTGCCCGAGACGCTGTGCAGCCCCTACGGCGTGCTCGGCGACGCGGTGCTCAGGATGATGGGATTAGCCTGACCCTCACCCGGCTCGCCGCTTCGCGTCTTGCCACCCTCTCCCGCTTGCGGGAGAGGGGTTTTGCGGCGGTGCTATTATCCCCTCTCCCGCTTGCGGGAGAGGGTGGATCCGGGCAAAAGCCCGGAGACGGGTGAGGGTTACTCCCGCAGATCCTCGAAGAATTCCTTGACCCGGGCGAAGAAGCCTTCGCTTTCCGGGTTGGTCTTGCCGCCGCCTTCCTTCTCGAACTCGCGCAGCAATTCCTGCTGGCGCTTCGTCAGGTTGACCGGTGTCTCAACCACCGCATGCACGTACATGTCGCCGCGGGTCGGCGAGCGCAGCACCGTCATGCCCTTGCCGCGCAGCCGGAAGCGGTGGCCCGATTGCGTGCCGGCGGGCACCGTCACCTTGGTACGCGTCCCCTCGACGGTCGGCACCTCGATCGACCCGCCGAGCGCCGCCGTGGTGAACGGCAGCGGCACGCGGCAATAGATGTTGGCGCCATCGCGCTGGAAGATCGCGTGCTGGGCGATGCTGATAAAGATGTAAAGGTCGCCCGCCGCGCCGCCGAGCATCCCGACCTCGCCCTCGCCGGCGAGCCGGATGCGGGTACCGTCTTCCACGCCTGGCGGGATGTTGACCGACAGCGTCTTCTCGCGGCGCACCCGGCCTTGCCCGCCGCAGGCGCGGCACGGCTTTTCGATGACCGTGCCCACGCCCTGGCAGGTCGGGCAGGTGCGCTCGATGGTGAAGAATCCCTGCTGCGCGCGCACCCGGCCATGACCCTGGCAGGTGCGGCAGGTCGCCGGCGATGAGCCGGGCTCGGCGCCCTTGCCCTGGCACGGCTCGCACTGGCCGAAGGTGTTGACGCGGATCGTCGTCTGCTTGCCCTTGAAGGCGTCTTCCAGCGAGATTTCGAGATTATAGCGCAGGTCGCTGCCGCCGCGGTTCGGGCCGGCGTCGCGACGCGCACCGCCCATTGCGCCGAACATCTCCTCGAAAATGTCGGCGAAACCGCCCGAGAACCCGCCAAATCCGCCGGCGCCCGCCCCCATGCCGCCATTCTCGAACGCGGCATGGCCGAAACGGTCATAGGCGGCCCGCTTCTGGTCGTCCTTCAGAACGTCGTAGGCCTCGTTGACGTCCTTGAATCTCTGCTCGGCTGCCTTGT
The DNA here is from genome assembly GCA_030039815.1 of Alphaproteobacteria bacterium. Lineage (GTDB taxonomy): Bacteria > Pseudomonadota > Alphaproteobacteria > ATCC43930 > CGMCC-115725 > DATARH01. The sequence continues at coordinate 2,839 of JASHUW010000507.1, read as the reverse complement.
CCCCGGCGTTGCGGTCGGGATGGTACTGCATCGCCATCTTGCGATAGGCGCGCTTCAAATCGTCGGCGCTGGCGCCTTTGGCAACGCCGAGGGTCTCGTAATAGTCCTGTTTAGCCATGGTCGATCAAGGTTTGCCCGAGTCGCGGGAGTGGCCACCACCCCCGGGCCGATGCCCGGGGGTGAGCAAGGATCGTGCCCAGGGGATCATGCCCCGGCATCGAGGTCTCGCTTAGCCTTGGCCGCGCTTCTTTTCGTCGACTTCCTCGAAGTCGGCGTCGACGACGTTGTCGTCGTGGCCCGGGTGCGGTCCAGCCTGCGGACCGGCGCCGGGGCCGGCCTGCGGGCCGCCGCCTGCTTCCTGCTGTGCCTTGTACATCGACTCGCCGAGCTTCATCGCGACCTGCGCCAGGGCCTCGGTCTTCGACTTGATCTCGTCGACATTGTCGCCGCCGACCACCTCCTTGAGCGCCTGGATCGCCGCCTCGACCGGGGCCTTCTCGCTCGCCGGCACTTTGTCGCCTGCCTCGCTCAAGGTCTGCTCGGTGGTGTGGATGAGCCCGTCGGCCTGGTTCTTCGCCTCGACCAGCTCTCGCCGCTTCTTGTCCTCCTCGGCATGCGCCTCGGCGTCCTTCACCATCTTCTCGATATCGGCCTCGTTGAGACCGCCCGAAGCCTGGATGCGGATCTGCTGCTCCTTGCCGGTGGCCTTGTCCTTCGCCGACACCTGGACGATGCCGTTGGCGTCGATGTCGAAGGTCACCTCGATCTGTGGCATGCCGCGCCGCGCGGCCGGGATGCCGACCAGGTCGAACTGGCCGAGGAGCTTGTTGTCCGCCGCCATCTCGCGCTCGCCTTGGAACACCCGGATCGTCACCGCGGTCTGGTTGTCCTCGGCGGTCGAGAAGGTCTGCGACTTCTTGGTCGGGATCGTCGTGTTGCGGTCGATCAACCGGGTGAACACGCCGCCCAGCGTCTCGATGCCCAGCGACAGCGGGGTCACGTCGAGCAGCAGGACATCCTTGACCTCGCCCTGCAGCACGCCGGCCTGGATCGCCGCGCCGATCGCCACGACTTCGTCCGGGTTGACGCCGCGGTTCGGGTCCTTGCCGAAGAACTGCTTCACCGTCTCGATGACCTTGGGCATGCGGGTCATGCCGCCGACCAGGATCACCTCGTCGATCTCGCTGGCCTTCAGCCCCGCATCCTTCAGCGCGTTGCGGCACGGCTCGATGGTGCGCTGGATGAGGTCATCGACCAGCGCTTCGAGCTTGGCGCGCGTTAGCTTGATGTTGAGGTGCTTCGGGCCGTTCTGGTCGGCGGTGATGAAGGGCAGGTTGACCTCGGTCTGCATCGACGAGCTGAGCTCGACCTTGGCCTTCTCCGCCGCCTCTTTCAGGCGCTGCAACGCCAGCCGGTCGTTGCGCAAGTCGATGCCCTGCTCCTTTTTGAACTCGTCCGCCAGGTAATCGATGATCTTCTTGTCGAAGTCCTCGCCGCCAAGGAACGTGTCGCCATTGGTCGACTTCACCTCGAACACGCCGTCGCCGATCTCCAGCACCGAAATGTCGAACGTGCCGCCGCCGAGGTCGTAGACCGCGATCGTCCCGCTGCCCTTGCGCTCCATGCCGTAGGCGAGCGCCGCCGCGGTCGGCTCGTTGATGATGCGCAAGACCTCCAGGCCGGCGATGCGGCCGGCATCCTTGGTCGCTTGGCGCTGACTGTCGTTGAAGTAGGCCGGTACGGTGATGACCGCCTGAGTCACCGTCTCGCCGAGATAGGCTTCGGCGGTTTCCTTCATTTTTTGCAGGATGAAGGCGCTGATCTGCGACGGCGCGTATTTCTTGCCGCGGCTCTCGACCCAGGCATCGCCGTTTTCGCCGGTAATGATCTTGTAGGGGACGAGGTCGATGTCCTTCGCCACCATCGGGTCGGTGAAGCGCCGGCCGATCAGGCGCTTGATCGCGAAGAACGTGTTCTCGGGATTGGTCACCGCCTGGCGCTTCGCCGACTGGCCGACCAGCCGCTCGCCCGATTCGGTGAACGCCACCATCGACGGCGTGGTGCGCGCCCCCTCGCTGTTTTCGACGACCTTGGCTTGCTTGCCTTCCATCACGGCGACGCACGAGTTCGTGGTGCCGAGATCGATACCGATAACCTTGCTCATGGAAACCTCACGTCAAAAGCAGGACCGCACGGCCCTGGTAGGCGCCGCCCCGGTCCCCCGGGAAATGACATCAGCCATGGATATGCTGACACGAGGTATATAGGAGCGCTGTCGCGCGGAACAACAGGGGACGCGGCGCAGAAAACGCAACGAATGAGCGAATTGTCTCATCTTTCATGATCGTTTCGGCAAGTTCCCAAAGCGAAGCCCCGGCCTTTCATGCGCGCGGGGCAGACATTGCGCTCCGCAGGGTCGCGGAGGCCGGCGCATGACGGCGGACCCGTTCGCGCCGGCCTCGGCCTTCGAGCGTCTACCGATGCCCGATGCCGAGGTGTTCTACCTCGCGCGTCTGGCGCTGGCGAAGCCTGACGAGCAGATCGTCAGGCAGCTCATCGCCGAAGTCCCGTGGCGATGCGAAGAGGTGATGGTGTGGGGGCGGCGTGTGCCGCAGCCGCGTTTGACCGCCTGGTACGGCGATGCCGGCGCGCGTTACGCCTATTCCGGCATTGAGCTTCGCCCGCTGCCCTTGACGCCAATCCTGCTCGACGTCAAGACCCGGGTCGAAGCGATGGCCGGTTCGGCGTTCAACAGCGTCCTGCTCAACTATTACCGCGACCATCAGGATAGCATCGGCTTCCACAGCGACAACGAGCCGGAGCTGGGCGAGCGGCCGGT
>JASHUW010000506.1 GCA_030039815.1 Alphaproteobacteria bacterium | reverse complement strand
CGATTTCGGGTCGCTGACGTCGCACGGCACGCCGATCGCCTTGCCCTGCATGGATTCGATCTCGGCGACCACGGCATTCAGCGGCTCTGGCCGGCGCCCGGTGACGACGAGCGCGAAGCCCTCGCGCGCCAGCGCCAGCGCCGAGGCCTTGCCGATGCCGCTGCCGCCGCCGGTGACCATCGCGACCTTTCCGTTCGAAGCCATGCTCGGTTCCTCCGTGAATTTCCTCCGGCGCGCAAAATATCAGCTTTGCCGCGCGGGGCTAGCCTCAGCCTCTGCCGTATTTCTTGTGGAAATGCGGCAGCACCTTGCTGCCCATCAGCTCGATGACCTTGAGCACCTTCCAGATCTCCATCCCCGGCCAGCCGGCGCGGAAGATGAAGTAATTGGCGTCGAGCCGCGCGATGCGGTCTTCGAGCTGCTCGATCGCATCGTCCGGGCTGCCGAGGATGAAGCGGTCCTTGGCCAGATCGGCGAACGACACGCGGAAGCTCTCCTGCCCCGGCAACGCCTTATCCTGACCCCAGGCGGCATAAGCGGCATATTTGGCTTCGAGGTAGGGTTGCGCGGTGGCGAAGGCCTCCTCGCGGGTCTCGGCAACATGCAGTTCGAGGATCACCGGCCGCGCTGCCGGGATCGCATGGCCGTTGGCGGCGAGCGCGCCTTTGTAAAGCCCCCATTGCCGCTCGATGGTCGGCAGCGCGGCGTGCGGGTTGATGAACCACGGGTAGCCGAGCCGACCGGTGCGCTCGACCGCCTTGTCGGCATTGGCGGCGATCCAGATCGGCGGGTGCGGCCTTTGCACCGGGCGGATCGTCGAGGTCGCCTCGCGCAGGTTGAAGTAGCGCCCCTGGTGGGTGACGTTGTCCTCGCTCCACAGCCGCTTGATAAGCCGCAGCCCTTCGAGCATGCGCGGCACCCGGTCGGAGAGCTGGAGGTTGAAGGCGGCGAATTCCTCCTCGCGATAGCCGATGCCGACGCCAAAGACGACGCGGCCGCCCGACATCACGTCGAGGCTGGCGATCTCCTCGGCGGTCTGCACCGGGTTGAGCAGCGCCAGCAAGGTCACCGCCAGCACCAGGTCCATCTCACCGGAATCGGCCGCGAGCCGCGCCAGGAAGGGCAGGTTCTGCAACGCGATAAAGGGCGGCGACACGTAATGGTGCCCGGAGGCGATCGCGTCGAACCCGCTGTCGCGCGCGGCGATCACCTGCTGCACGCACTGCCGGAAGCTCAGCACGGGATCAGTGTCGCGCGGCTGCTGGTTGTTGACGAACAGGCCAAATTTCATGGGGTTCTCCGCTTGCCGCGCCGGCCACGGCGCCGGCGTCGAGGGCTCATGGAAATCTCGACACAAAGGCGCCGCCGGGGCAATCGGCAAAAACCTCTTGACTTTTTGTTCTTGTTATGTTCTAATCAGCTATCGTATCGCCACCTCCGATTGCCATGCAACTGATCATGCGCCGGCTGCATCCGCGTGGTGCCGCCAACCGAGGAATTTGCGTCGACGCCGAAGGCGCGATGCTGGGGCCGGATTGCATCCTCGTCCGGCGTAGCCCGCACGGTTTTCGCGGCATCGAACGCGAGCATGCTCAGGCACTGCAAAAATGCGCACTTATGGAAGGCCGAGATCGCGACCTGCTGTTTCGCCAAAGCCAGCGCATCGCCGAAGCGCTGGACAAAGGCGAGATTGCCCTCGCGCAAATATACGGTCTGCACATTCCCGTCGTCGACCTCGACGATCGCCGGCTGGCTCGCATCTCGAAGATCGATTTTGCCCGAGGATACAACCCAGATGAACCCCGCATTCCCAAGGGAAATCCACACGGCGGCGAATGGACGACCGGGGAAACGCCAGAGTCCACGATCGACGGCACCACCAATGGGGGTGCCGACGATGACGAAGGAGGGGGTGACAGCGGTGACGGCGCGGGTGACAGCGGTAACGGCGGCGGTCCTCCTGCGACCGGACAATTTCCTTCTGGTTCGCTTGAGGCCATGGCCGCGACCCGCGACCAAGGCGATCGCGGCGACACAGCACCCGTCGACCAGCCGGCGATCGAGTTCAAATGGCCAGACGCATCGCCTCCGTCCAGCGCGCCTCCCGCGCAGCCCCCGAGCGCCTCTAGCGGTTCCGGCACTCTCGGCAGCCCTGATCTCGGCGATGGAACGCCCAATGCGGCTCAGCCGAGCAACAGCCAACCTCCGCCCCCGGATAGCGGCGCGCGGCCGTCTGGCCCGGACCGGGGAGACGCACCGCCGCCTAATATCCCGACCGCGCAACCATCAACAACAAAGGAGATAAACGCCGTCCTCCGCAGCCTCGCGACCTGGCTGGGTCGCGCGCTCGCGGTGCTCGACGCATTGTATGAGTTCGATCCCGAGGTGGTGGCAATGTTGGCAGCAATCGAAGCCGCTGACTGGCTTGCCGACTATTTGCCGAAAATTTTTTCCTATCTTGATGCCCCCAAAACGCTCTCGGAACTGCAAAACGCGGCGACCCGGCCGGCGCCGGCCGGCTATGAAATCCACCACATCGTCGAGGCACAAAGGCGTTCTAAAAATGAACAGAGCAACGCAAAGCGCTTTCCAGACCAGATCGATTCCCGGGAAAACCTAGTGGATTGACTCTAACACCTGTTTCCCGCGGCGGACCTTTTCGATGATGGCGTCGGGATCGGCGGTCCAGGCGAAGGGCTTCGGGTGTTCGTTGGTCTCGGCCAAGAAGCGGTTGATGGCGGCCTGGAGATCGACG
>JASHUW010000505.1 GCA_030039815.1 Alphaproteobacteria bacterium | reverse complement strand
GACCTGAGTGGCGGGCGAACCGACGAGCGATCCGGAAATCGTGCCGTCTTCGCCGATCGTCACGTGCTGCAGCGGCGGCAGCGTAATCGGCGCACCGCCTTGCCCGAGCACCGGGTTACCGTCGCTGGTCTGCAGCACGCCGGTCGCGGTGAGCGAGAAGGAGCCGTTGCGGGTGAGCGCGGTGCTGCCGTCGGCCGCCTGCACTGCGATCCAACCCTGGCCGTTGACCGCGACATCGAGCGGCCTTCCGGTCTGCTCGATCGGGCCAGGCTGAAAATTGGCTTCCTGCTCCGCGGTCGCGACATCGACCCGATCGGGCAGGCCCTGACCATAGAATGGCTGAGCCTTGAACACCGGCTGCTGCGCCTTGAACGCGATGGTGCTGGCGTTGGCGAGGTTGTTCGCCGCCGTCGTCATCCGATCCATCGTCGCGTTCAGCCCGGTCATCGCCAGATAGATCGCTTGCCCACTCATCGCGCCCCCACCCCACCTGGTCTCGCCTCGTTTCGGCTTACTGCAGCTGCAACAGCTTCTGGACGTCCTGTTGATCGACGTTGATGCCCTGGACGTTGGCCTGGTAGGCCTGCTGAGCGACGATCAGGTTGACCAGCGAGGTCGATAAGTCGACGTTCGAGGACTCGATGGAGTTGGATTCCAGTGCGCCAAGTCCGGCCGCACCGGGCGTATTGGTGGCCGCAGCCCCGGAATCTTGAGTTGCCACCCATGCATTGCCGGAAATCGGCGACAAGCCGTTCGGGTTGACGAAATTCGCCAACGCGATCGTGGCAATCGTCTTGGTCGAGCCGTTGGAGTATTGCGCCACGACATTACCGTTGTTGCTGATTTGGATGCCCGAAAACTCGCCACCGCCATCGCCGTTGGCACTCACCGAATTGACCCCGAAAGCGAGATCGGACAGGGTCGTGCCGGCAAAGTTTTGCGTAATGGACAGTGCCGCGGCGCCATCCCCCGGGTTTGCGACGTTGATCGTACCGCTACCTGAGGTCAGGACGCCCGAGCTGTTGAAGATCAAGGTCGCACCGGCGCCGGAGGAAATCATCGAGCCGCTGGAATTGGACAATTGCCAGTGCGTCTGCCAGTGATCCGGTGAGCCTGACCCCGACACTTGAGTAAAATACGTCGTCAGCGTGTCGGGTGAGCCGAGGCTGTCGTAAACGGTGGTCGAGGTGCTTTGGTTGTAGCTGTTCGGATTGCTGACGCTGAACGGGGTCGTCGTCGTATTGATCGGCGTGTCGGTCGACGGCAGGTCCACGCTCATCGAGAGACTGGTCGTCGCGCTCGCGGGCAGGTTCCCCTGACTTACCTGAATGGTACTAAGCGCGCCGGAGCTGTTGGACGTGGCGCCGCTCGCCGGCGCCGTGTATCCCATGATCAGAGCGCCGGTGTCATTGGTGAGGAAACCCTGCGAATTGAGTTGCAGCGACCCATCGCGGGTGTACGCGACGCCCGTCGGCGTCTGAACCTGGAAGAAACCGTTACCATTGATCGCGACATCCATCGGATTGCCGGTCTGGCTGATCGCGCCTTCGGTGAAGAGCTGAGAAACGCTGTTCGTCGAGACGCCCTGACCGGGCGACACGCCGGCGCCGCTCGAACCCAAGAGCGAAGCGCCATAAATGTCGATGAAATTCGGCGTCGAGCCCTTGAAACCAACGGTATCGACATTCGCAATGTTGTTGCCGATCGTATCAAGATCGGTCTGTGCAGCCTGCAAACCTGTCAATTCGACGGATAGCGCCATCGTCGTGCTCCTCTACGGGGCTAAAACACTTCCTGAACCGAGCTCAACGCCACCGGCGCCAAACCACCGCCCAGATCGAGCATCGGGCCATTGGTGCCGCCCATGACCACCGAGGTGACCGGCACCACGGCGTACGGCGTCGCGGTGACCGTATTGGCGCTGGAGGCGGAGGTGGCGTTGATCGTGTAGGAGTACGTGCCGGACGACTGCGTCGCGCCGGTCAGGGATTGCCCGTTCCAGGTGAAATTCTGATTGCCGGCCCCCATCGCGCCAAGATCGACAACATCGACGACGCTTCCGGAGGCGTTGGTGATGGTAACTTTGACATCCGACGCAGCGGCCGACAGGTTGAAAGCGCCTTGAGCCGAGCCGTTCGACAGAAGCAGCGCGTTTCCCGACACCGCGACGTTCTTGCCGACAAGGTTGGCGGCTTGCACGCCGCTGCCGGCACCAAGCGTCGTGTTGAGGGTCTGCACACCGCTCGCGGTCGAGAATTGCGCGAGTTCGGCCGCGAAATCGCTGGGATTCTGGGGGTTGAGCGGGTCCTGATTTTCCAACTGGGTGGTCAGCAGCGTCAGAAAATCGGACTCGGTCAACGTTCCGCTGGTCGCGGCCGAAGCGCTGCTGTTGGCGCTCGGGATCTGCGTGCCCTTCGGCAAGGACGTCACCGTGGCCGGCATTATGCTTGCTGCGGTGGTCATGGCCTCTTCCCCTGGTCGCGGCGTCAGATCGAGAGCGTGCGTTGCGCGAGCGTCTTGGCGACGTTGAACGCCTCGAGGTTCGCCTGATAGTCCTGCTGGGCCGAAATCATGTTGACCATCTCGTCCACCGGATTGACGTTTGGCATCTGCACATAGCCGTTGGCGTCGGCATAGGTGCTGGTCGGGTCATAGACCGTGCGGGTCGGCGCATCGCTTTCGACCACTGCAGCGACCCGGACTCCGTCCATGCCGGCCGACGACGTCTCGTCATTGCCATCGTCGTCACCGGCGATCGATGCCGCTTGAAATACGACCTCGCGCGCTCGATAAGGCTGACCGCCGCTGCCAACCGCGCTGTTGGCGTTGGCGATGTTGCTTGCGATGGCGGAGAGACGCTCCGATTCCGCCGACATCCCGGAGCCGGCGATCGACAAAGTGGCGAATAGCGACATCGATTAGCTCCCGCTCGACTGCTGCGACGCCGAGCCGGTGATCGCGATCATCATCATGCGCACCGTCTGCGAGGCGAAGGTGGCCGCCGCTTCGTACTGTACGGCGTTGTCGGCGGCGTTGACCTTTTCGTGGTCGAGATCGACGCTGTTGCCGTCGAGCGTCACCTCCGTTCCCGTCTGGTACTTGACGTATTGCGTCGCCGCGTCGGCACCGCCCGCCGTGACGTTGCCCATCTGGCGCGCGTCGTCGACCAACCACATGCGCTTCGGGGTGGCGGGTACGTCCGTGCCGGACCGGCGCGAGGTCGCCGCATTCAGTGCCTCGGCGAAGTCGAGATCGACCGCCTTGAAGCCGGGCGTGCTGGCATTGGCGATATCGGCCGAAAGAATCTCCTGGCGGTAGGCGCGCAGCGCCAACACCTGACGGTAGAATTCGAGATTGGTGTCGATCGTCGCTGCCATTACCCGTGCCTCGACTTGCCGGCGCGGTGCACCTTCATTGCACCCGCCTGTTCGATTACCGCGCCGACGGCGCGATCGCTTTCCCGAAGCCTAATGGACATTTTCCTAACTTGCCGAATTTCCATTTTTCGTTATGATGCAAAAACTTTTGCTCAAAGGCAAGGGGAATTCGCGATGGCCCGCAAGTATAGGCAGAACGCTATCGCTGTTGCCGGCACGGCTATCCTGCTTTTTGCCAAAACTAGTGGGTCATTGGCAGATCAGATACAAGATCAAGCGTCTATTCGTGCGGCAATCGAAGCAGCAATCGAGCCTCGCTTTGCGGCAATGCGCGGCGCGCAGGGCGAGGTCGAAGTCGGCACGATTGACTCGCGACTTCGTTTGCCGGCGTGCAGCAATATCAATGTGGATGTGCCGTCGACCAATTCTGCAATGATGACAGCCAAAGTTACATGCCCCGATCCGAACTGGACGCTTTACGTGCCGGTTCATGTGCATGAGTGGGTTGAGGCGGTTGTCGCCGCGACGAATTTGCCGCCGAACACTGCTTTGACCGCAGCGCAACTGACGCGAGGTCGCGCCGATGCTCTTTCCGGCACCGGTGGATTGATCATCGACCCGCGTCAGGTCGAGGGGAAGATCTTGCGCGTCGGTCTCACCGCTGGCGCCCCGATCCTGTCGCCGCAGCTCGATCTGCCGATTGCGGTGCATCGCGGCCAGCGGGTAATGCTGACGCTGACCGACCCCGAGATGACGATCAAGACCACTGCGACGGCGCTCGACGACGGGCGGGTCGGCGACACGATCACGGTCGAGAACGCCGACAGCCAGAAGACGCTGCGGGCGACGGTAGCGCGCGACGGCGGCGTCGAAATCAATTTCTAGGCGGTTGAAATGAGCACTCCATCCGAGCGCCTCGCCTCACTGATCGACGAATTGCGCGAGGTGCTCGAAGAAGAGCGCCGCACGCTGCTATCCGGCGCGCCGGAGGCGATCGGTGCGATAACCCAGCGCAAGATGCTCATCGCAGAGCTGATCGATCAGGCCACGCTGGTTCCCGGCGCGAAGCGACCGAACCCCGACCTGCTGCAACCACTGGCACGGTACAATCAGCAAAACGCGGTCATCTGCGCCGCCATGCTGCGCCACCTGACCGCCGCCATCGACAGGCTGCGCCGCCAGGAGCCGCACCGCTCGTATAATCCGGACGGAAGTGAGCAATACCGCGCGTCGCAGCACGCGCTCGGCGCCGCCTGAACCGGGTCCAGCCTCTACGCATCGAATTCCTCCGGCGGATCGAAACGACCATCCTGCGGCAACGGGGGAGGCAGCGCGCCGTCCTCGCGCGCCGCGCGCAGCTTGTAGACATAGGCGAGCACCTCGGCCACGGCCCGGTAGAGACCGACCGGGATCTCGTCGCCGAGCTCGACAAAGCGGTTCATCGAGCGCGCAAGCGGCGGCGCCTCGACCACCGCGACGCCATGCTCCTCGGCCACCGCACGGATGCGGAGCGCGATGAGACCGGTGCCCTTCGCGACAAGGCGCGGCGCCCGCATGCGGTCCTCGCGGTAGGCCAAGGCTGCGGCAAAGTGCTCCGGATTGACGACGACGACATCGGCCTTCGGCACCTCGGTCATCATCCGGGCGCGGGCAAACTTAACGCGCAGGGCGCGAATGCGCCGCTTGGTCTGTGGGCTGCCTTCCTGCTCCTTCTGCTCGTCCTTCAGCTCCTGCCGGCTCATCTTGAGCTGGTCTCGGTGCTGCCAGACCTGCCAGGGCACTTCCAGAACCGTCACCGCCGCCAGCGCGGTAGCGAGGATCAGGAACACCTCGCCCGACAGCGCGGCGACATGATGCGGCGCATAGGGCCAGCTCTCGGCCGCGATATGCAGGAAATCAGCAATCCAGCTCTTCATCAGCCAGGCGGCGATAACGCCGATGACGACAAACTTGACGAGCGCCTTGACGATCTCGGCCAGCGCGGCGCGCGAAAACAGCCGACCGAACCCCTTCAACGGGTCGATGCGGGTGAAGTCGGGGGTGATCGGCGTTGTCGAGATGACCCAGCCACCGACCACAAGATCGGCGACAAAGCCGATCCCAGCCAAGATCAACAGGAACGGCACGAGGATCATCATCCCCGGCCAAACCACCTGCCCTGCGACGGCCGTGAGCCGCGACGGCTCGCGCATCATCTCGGGCTGCAGCGCGAGCCCGAGACGAAGCGAGGATTCCAGCAGATCGATGAGCTTCGCCCCGGCAAGCAGCAACATTACCGCGCCGGCAACCAGAACGGCTGCGCCAGCGACAGCGTGGGCGCGAACAACCGAGCCCTCCTCGCGCGCCCGCTGCAGCCGCCGCGGGGTTGCTTGCTCGGTGCGACTGCCCGCGTCGTAGGTGTCGCTCATGGCTGGGCGCTACCGCGCAACACGGCCGAGATCAGCGCGAGCCCGGTCTCGATGATGTGCTCAACCGCCGGCACGAAGAACGGGATCAGCGCGATCACCGAGGCTATCCCGACCCACATAAAGACCGAAAAGCCAACCGACATGACATTGAATTGCGGCGCAACGCGCGACACGAAGCCGACCGCGAGATGCGTCGCCAGCAGCACGGCGATGACCGGCAGAGCGAGCCAGACCCCCATTTCGAACAGCACCGCCCCGGCCCGCGCCAGCGTCCGCCATCCGGTGGCGCTGATGCCGCTGCCGACCGCGATCGGCACGATCGTGAAACTCTTCATCAGCACGCCCAGCAGCACGAGATGGCCATTCAGCGCGATAAACAACAGCAGCGCCACTAGGCTGAAGAAATTGCCCATCACGGGCACTTGAAACCCGCTCTGAAAGTCAAACAGGCTGGCGAAGCCGAACCCCATCTGCATGCCGACGAACTCGCCGGCAAGCGTCATCGCGGTCAGCGTCAGCTGCATCGCGAAGCCGATCGCGAGGCCGACCAGCACCTGTTCGGCGGTAAGTTCGACGGTCGCCCAGGAAAGGTCGAGCGGCGCGGTTTGGCTGACCGAGCCGGCGACTGCCACGGCGATAACAAAGGCGAGCGCCACCTTTGCGCGCACCGGGATCGACACCGAATTGAAGGCCGGGGCGGCGCTAAACAGCGCCAGGATGCGCAGAAATGGCCAGAAGAACTGGCCAATCCAGCGGGTGAGCTCGGCATCGGTAAAGCTCAGCACCGGCTCACTCGTGCAGCCGCGCCGTCGTCACCGCCGCCCGCTCGAGATAGGCGGTCATTCGCGCCCCAGCCCATGACGCGGTAAGAAAAAGGATCAGCAGTACAGCGAAAAACCGCGGCACGAAGCTCAAGGTCAGATCGTTCATCCGGGTTGCTGCCTGGAACAGCCCGATCGCCAGGCTGGCCACCACCGCGGCCAGCAGAAACGGCGTGGACAGTATCAGCACGAATCCCATCATCTCGCGCGCGGCGCTGACGATGTCGGTCGTGCTCACCGCAAGAACCCCTCGGCGAGCGAGCCGATCACCAACGTCCAACCGTTGACCAGCACGAACAACGCGAGCTTGAGCGGCAGCGACACGCTCGTCGGCGACAACAGCATCATGCCCAACGACATCATCACCGCGGCGACGACGATATCGATCACGAGAAAGGGCAGGAAAATCAGAAAGCCGATCTGGAACCCGGTCTTCAGTTCCGATGTCACGAAAGCCGGCACCAGCACCGAGAACGGCACGTCGCTGGCGTTGTCGTAGGTCTTGCCACCGGCAAGCTTCAAAAACAGGCCCAGATCGTCGCGCCGCGTCTGCTTGAGCATGAACTCGCGCAGCGGCCCCTCGGCCTTGGTCACCGCCTCCTCGGTGGTGATCTTGTTGTCGAGCATTGGCTGCAGCGCGTCGCTGCCGACCTTGGTGAAGACCGGCCCCATAACGAACATCGTCAGGAACAACGCCAGACCGATCAGCACCTGATTGGGCGGGGTCTGCGTCAACCCCAGCGCCTGGCGTAGCAGCGACAGCACGATGATGATGCGGGTGAACGAGGTCATGGTGAGGAGGATGGCCGGCAGGAATACTAGCCCCGCCATCAGCAACAGCAGCTGCACCGGCACCGTGTAGGTTTGTCCGCCGTGCCCGTTTGGTTGCATGTCGAGTGCGCCGATGCTCGCGGCATGCGCTACGGCGCAGCCGAGCGCCACGAACACCAGCATGGCCGCCAGCCCCAGGATCAGCCGCCGCGCCATCGCCCCACCGCTTTCCTGATCGCCTCGCCGAACCTGTCGTCGCCCACCGCCGTCGGCAACTTCTCGTCGAGCTCGCAAATGAGCGACACCGAAGCCGAGCCGATCCCGATCACAAGCTGCCTCGCGCCAACTTCGACCACGAGCAGCCGCTCGCGTGGACCCAGAGCGAGCGAGCGCAAGATCGTGCAGTCGCGCGCATTGCCGAGCCCCACTCCGGGTCGCATCCGGCGCATCGCCCAGATGCCGCCCCACAGCAGCAGCACGATGATGCCGAGAGTGAGCGACAGCGAGCCAAGTCCGTCCGCGTCATACGGCACGTCGGACCTCGGGCGTGAGAATGCGAAACGTCATTCGACGATCAGCGTGCTGAACAGAATGTTCTGGATGAAATCCTGGCTGCCGGTGCCGTCGGTCAACTTGGCGATGCGTTCCGAACCCAGCACCCTTACCATCACCTCGTTAAGGTGCTCCTTCATGATCTTGCGCACCTTGTTGACGCCATCGGGGGTTTGCAGATCGTCGCTCTTGAAGCCAAGAAGGGTCTGGCGCATGGCGTCCTGGATTTCCGGCAGCACGGCGGTGATCATCTCTCCGGCGGCGGCACGAGGCAGCTGCAGGCTGATCCCCAACTGGACGAAATGCGGCGTGCCGGAGCTGCTCGGCAGGCTCACGACGAACGGCTTCAGATCCATGAAATATGGCAGCGGCGCCTCGGCCGGCTTTTCCGGGTGGGCGCCGAAATGCGCGCTGCCGCCGAGGAAGAAGTACCAGACCGCACCGCCACCGCCGATCAGCGCGAGCACGACGACACCAATCAGCCCCCACTTGACGAGAGGGCTGCGACCACGCGGCTCGTCGAGATCGAGCGCCGCTGCCTGGTCGATGTCGGTCATTGCGCAAAATTCCGGTTTACGTCACGTCTCCGTTACGGCGTTTTGTTCACGCGTTGCAGCAATTCGTCGATCTCAGCCTGGCTGCGGCGCAAGGCGTTGGCGAACTCGCGCTCCACCGCGCGCTCGTGAACGATCTCGTAGGTACGCTTTTCGCGGCG
>JASHUW010000504.1 GCA_030039815.1 Alphaproteobacteria bacterium | reverse complement strand
CGACACGCTCCTGGGCCTCGCGCGCTTCCGCTCGACGACGCGAGACGGCTGGGTCTCGCTCGACGACTACGTCGCGGCCATGAAACCCGGTCAGGAGGCGATCTACACCATCACCGGGGACAATCTCGACCTCGTCGCCAAAAGCCCGCAACTCGAAGGCTTCCGCGCGCGCGGCGTCGAGGTGCTGTTGATGACCGACCCGATCGACGAGTTCTGGGTCACCGCGATCGCCAATTACAAGGAAAAGCCTTTCAAGTCAGCAACCCGCGGCGGGGTCGATCTCGACAAGATCGCCGCGCCGGATGACAAGCCCGAGGACAAAAAACCCGAGCCGCCGGCCAAGCTCGGCAGCCTCATCGCCATCTTCAAGCTGGCGCTCGGCGACGCGGTCAAGGACGTGCGCAGCTCGGCGCGGCTCACCGACAGCGCGGTCTGCCTCGTCGCCGACGAGGGCGACATGGACATGCATTTGGAGCGGCTGCTCAAGGCGCACCGCCAGCTCGACACCGCCTCGAAGCGCATCCTCGAGCTCAACCCGCACCACCGTCTCATCGAGCGCCTTGCCGCGACGGTGGGCGAGACCGGCGCCTCCGACCAACTGTCGGAATTCGCCTGGCTGCTGCTCGACCAGGCGCGCATCGTCGAGGGCGAGCAGCTTCCCGACCCGCCCGCCTTCGCCCGCCGCCTGGCGATGCTCTTGGAGCGCGGATTGCCGGCAGCGTAGGCTCATATATCCCTTTCCGCCCCTGGGGGCAGAGAGGGATCAAGCGAAATACGGCGCCTGGCCGGGCGGCAACGCGACCTCGAACACGTTGAGCGCGTTGCCGATCGCCGTGTAGTAGCCGATGATCGTCCCCAGCTCGACCACCCCCTGCTCGCCGAACGCGGCGATGCCCTCGGCGAAGCTCGCATCCGACAGGCGCTTGGTGTCGATCAGCTCGCTGACGAGCTTGTAGGCCAGCGCCTGGTCCTTGGCCGCAAAGCTCGGCGTCGCGCCGGTGCGGATGGCCTCGATCGCCGCTGCCGGGACGCCGCCTTCGATCGCCAACGGCGCATGCGCATGCCACTCGTAATTGGCGCGGATGTGGCGCGCGGTCAGGCAGATCGCCAGCTCCGACAGCGCCGGCGACAGCGAGCTGCCCCAGCGCAGGTACTCACCCAGTCGCGACAGGTGCTTGCACACCTCGGGCGCGCGCACGAGAATTTCGAACGGGCCGCCAAACCGGCCGCGCTTGCCGGAAACGATCTCGTCGACCACCGCCTTCTGCGCGGCGCTCATGTCGCCGGGGTTCAGCTTGCTGTAACGGGCCATCGCTTGCTCCTTGCCAAGAGGGTTGGCGCCTAAGTTACAGCGAATTCATACCGTCGAAAGCCGGCTGTTAGCTTCAAACGCCATTTTGCGCGTTGAACACCTTGGAGCGGCGGTCTCGCGCATGGGCGGAACCGGCTCGGGTCGGGAGTCAATGGATCATGACGTTGAAATCGAAGCGGCGCGGAGCGGTCGTGGCGGGCGTCGGCCTCGCGTCCGTTCTCGTCCTCTGCGCGGATGTCTGGGCTCAAGCCCCGGCGTCCAGCATCACGACGCCGAACGTGCCGGCGCCCGCCGAGATGATGCAGCAGGAGAGCTTTGCCCCGCTGGTGAAGCGCGTCCTGCCGGCGGTGGTCAACATCTCGGTCACCGAGAACGTAAAAGCCTCGCCGATGGCCGATCAGGAAGACGAGGGCGACGACCAGGGCCAGGACTTCCGCCAATCGCCCTTTGACGAAATGCTTCGCCGCTTCTTCGATCAGCAGGGCCAGAACAACCCCTTCGAGGAGGGCCCCGGCGGAGGCTCGGTCAAGCGCATCGCGCTCGGCTCCGGCTTTATCATCGATGCCGACGGCCACATCGTCACCAACAAGCACGTCGTCGGCGACGCCAGCAAGGTCGAGGTCACGCTGCAGGACGGCGACAAGTACCCCGCCAAGATCATCGGCACCGATGCGCGCACCGATCTTGCGGTGCTCAAGATCGACGCCGGCAAGCCGCTGCCCTATGTGAGCTTCGGCAACAGCGACGATGCGCAGATCGGCGACTGGGTGGTCGCGGTCGGCAACCCGTTCGGCCTCGGCGGCTCGGTGACGACCGGCATTATCTCGGCCCGCGGCCGGGACATCCATACCGGCCAGTTCGATGACTTTCTGCAGATCGACGCGCCGATCAATCGCGGCAACTCTGGCGGGCCGACCTTCAACCTGAGCGGCCAGGTGATCGGCATCAATACCGCGATCTATTCGCCAAACGGCGGCAGCGTCGGCATCGGCTTCGCGGTGCCGTCGAATGTCGCGAAGCAGGTCGTCACCGCGCTCGAAGAGCACGGCAAGGTCGAACGCGGCTGGCTCGGCGTGCAGATCCAGCAGGTGACCCCGGCGATCGCCGCCAGCCTCGGCCTCAAAGGCGACCACGGCGCGCTTGTCGCGGTGGTGTCGCCGGGCAGCCCGAGCGCTGCGGCGGGGCTCAAGCAGGGTGACGTGATCCTCGCTTTCAATGGCCAGGACATCAGCAAGCTGCGCGATCTGCCGCATGACGTCGCCGCCAGCGCGCCGGGTACCAGCGCGACGCTGACCGTGTGGCGCGACGGCAAGCAGCAGCAGGTTGACGTGAAGCTCGGCGAGATGCCGAACAACCCGCAAATCGCTTCCGCCGGCAACGGCAACAGCAATGCGGGGCAGGCGGAGGAGAGCAGTGTCGGACCGATGGGGATGCGCCTCGCGCCGCTGACCAATGACATTCGCCACGATCTACAGCTTGGTCGCGACGTTCACGGCGTGGTCATCACCCGCGTCGAGAGTGGCGGCATCGCCGACAATATCGGCCTCACCCGCGGCGACGTGATCGTGTCGATCGACCAACAGCCCGCGACCTCGCCGCAAGAGGCCGCGGACAAGCTGCGCGACATCGCCAGCTCACCCAAAAAGACCGCCCTGTTGCTGCTCGATCGCCACGGCGTAACGCAGTATCTCGGCGTCGACCTCAGCAAGAACCAAGGCTAGAGCGGTACGTCTCCGACTCAAGACAAGGAGGGCGCCCGGTGGGCGCCCTCCTTTCGTTGGAGACTTC
>JASHUW010000503.1 GCA_030039815.1 Alphaproteobacteria bacterium | reverse complement strand
CCGGCTGCTTGTCGGTCTCCGAAGCGCGGTATTGCCGGCTCCAGCGCGCGATCTGCCGGCCCATGTAGTTGCCCGGCCGACCGAAATCCTCCAAACCCAGCGCCGCGTAATCCACCGAGTGGAGATCGGCGATGACCCGGTTCATCGACAGGAACATCTCGTGCCGCTCGTCGCGCGCGATGCCGGGCAGCCGCTGGTCCCACAGGATGCGGCCGTCGAGATGCTCCATCACGTAAAACGCGCTGCCGGTGACGCCGTCGTCCTCGCACAGCGCATAGACCTGCGGCACCGGCACCGGCGTCTTGGCGAGCGCGCGCATCACCCGGAACTCGCGGTCGACCGCGTGCGCGCTCGGCAGCAAAACCCCCGGCGGCTTGCGGCGCAACACGTAGTCACCGGATTTTGCGTGCAGCCGATAGGTCGGGTTGGATTGGCCACCGGCAAAGCGCTCGACGGCGAGCGGCCCGCGAAACCCGGCGACATGCTCCGCCATGAAACGCTCGACCCGGTCGAGCGCGAGTTCGTCGCCACCCCTCATGCTGCTATGATAGGACGCGAACTCTCGGACGGCCACTCGGGAGCGGCTCGATGAACACCCGGCGCGCGGCCTTGATGGTGTTATGTCTCGCCACGGCGGCGCTCGGCCTCGCCGCGGTCGAGCCGACGCCGCTTTCGCCCGCGCCCGAAAGCGCCGCGCCGGCCGATCCGCCGCCCGGCAATCTCTTGATCGCCTCGGCACAAATCCAGGACCCGCGCTTTTATCACGCGGTCGTGCTGATCCTGCAGCACACCAAGGACGGCGCGTTCGGCATCATCATCAATCACCCGCTGGCGACGGAAAAGATCGCCGCGTTGCTCGCCGCTGCGGGCGACGACGACAAGACGGTCGAAGGGACGATCCCGGTGTGCTTGGGCGGCCCGGTGCAGCCCGAACTGGGGTTTGTCGTGCACAGCGCCGACTATCGCACGACGGACACGATGCCGGTTGACGGCAAGGTGGCGATGACCGCGAGCAAGGAGGCGCTCAAGGATATCGGCCACGGCAAAGGGCCAAAGAAATATTTCTTCGCCTTCGGCTACGCCGGCTGGGGCGCCGGCCAGCTCGAAGGCGAGATCGCGCGCAACGACTGGTTCACCGCCGCCGAGGACAGCGCGCTGGTCTTCGACGACGACCGCGACACGGTGTGGGACAAGGCGCTCGCCCGGCACGGCACCGATTTGTAAGCTTCCCTTCTTTTGTCGTCCTGGAAGTTAGGCGAACCCGGGAGAGCCGATGCTCTCCCGGGTTGCGAGCCTATCCGGGGGCCCATGAACACGGTCTTCGCCAATTTGGGCACGGCCGGTGTTCGTGGGTTCCAGGCTCGGCGCGGCGCGCCGCCCCGGAATGACGCGGAAAATGCCGTCGGCTACAAATCTTTCAGCATCGTGTCGGCGTCGGACACCTCGAACTTGCCCGGCCCCTCGACGTGCAGCGCCTTGATGACGCCGTTATCGACCAGCATCGAATAACGCTGCGAGCGCTTGCCAAGCCCGTTGCGCGTCGCGTCGAGCTCAAGCCCGACCGCGCGGGTGAAGTCGCCGCTGCCGTCGGCCAGCATCATCACCTTGCCTTCGGCTTTCTGGTCCTTGCCCCAGGCGCCCATCACGAATGCGTCATTGACCGAGACACAGGCAATCGTGTCGACGCCTTTCGCCTTCAGCTGCGCCGCCTTCTCGACATAGCCCGGCAGGTGACGTTGCGAGCAGGTCGGGGTGAAGGCACCGGGCACCGCGAAAAACGCGACCTTCTTGCCCGCGAACAATTCGTCGCTGGTGACTTCCTTCGGGCCTTCGGGGCCGAGAACCCTGAAACCGACGTTGGGAACCTTGTCGCCAACCTGGATCGCCATCGATCGCTCCTTTGATGAGGGTCACGCAACTGGATCCGTCCGGCGGCGCGGGAAGCGGGGGCGCCGGATCGAGATTGAGGTTCAGAGCGATAGCATAGGGCGAGCCGCCGCGTAAACCGCGCCCCTGCCGTTGCGCTCGCCGCTAGCGAACGCGCGACCCGGCTTTGCAATCGCCGCTGGCGAGCTATATGAGAGGACAAGTAATCGGAGGCACGTCGTGAGTTCGTTGACCGGCCAGCTCCTCGTCGCGATGCCGCAGATGCAGGATCCGCGCTTCGCTCGCTCCGTCGTCTATCTGTGCGCGCACAGCGAGGATGCGGGCGCCATGGGAATCGTCGTCAACAAGACGATCGACGGGCTGACCATCGACGAGCTTTATGCCCATCTGAAGATCGAGCCGGCGGTGCGGGCCAACCGGCCGCAGCCGGTGCATTTCGGCGGCCCGGTTGATCCTGGGCGCGGTTTCGTTCTGCACAGCGCCGATTATCACGCCGAAGGAACGCTCGAGGTCGGCGACGAATTCGCGATGACCACGACGCTCGACATCCTGCACGCGATCGGCAAGGGCGAGGGGCCGCGCCGGTGCCTCCTGGCGCTCGGCTATGCCGGCTGGGCGCCGGGCCAGCTCGACGCGGAGATTCAGGCCAATGGCTGGCTGTCGGTTGCCGCCGACGCCGAACTCGTGTTCGACCCGGACGACGACGGCAAATGGCTGCGCGCGCTGGCCAAGCTCGGCGTCAGCCCGGAAATGCTGTCAGGCGACGCCGGACACGCGTAAAGCAGCCGTGTTGAACCAAACGTCGCCTATTTCGCGCTTAGCAACGATCTAATTATCTGTTCAGCGTTACCCGTTCGGGTCACGATCGAAGCAAACAAATCACTTATGCCCTGGATGCTAGGGAACACAAAAATGGCGTTTCCCCGATCGTCAAGGATTTCTAATTTATATTGCGCCGGCGTATGCGGGGAGCGTGGGTGATTATATATACGGCGAGCGCGCTGATTAACGTATTCAGTGATCCGAATGGTCGAGCCTTCATAGGGTGCGCAGTAAGAACTAACGGCAAATTGCTCGTCCTCACCTCCGCCCATCTCAACGGGAGACCAGGTGATTAGTTTACGGCGAGTCAAATCATTTAACTTCGCCACAGCCGATACCAGTTCAGCACTGCTAACAGTCATGGTCCTGTGATCCCCAACTCTTCAATTCGGTTTGCCAGCTCCTGGATCACCTGCTGTAAGTCATTATATATGGCCCGAGCCTCATCGAGACCATTATGACGTCGGTAGTGCGTGATCGATCGCAGGAGCCTCGCACAAAACCGCGCGCGATAAAACCCGAAGCGCCGTCGAATGGCTCTCGCTTCCGCATCACATAGACCAACGACTTCGTTTAATCCGGCAGCCGCTTCTGGATAATCGAGGAGAGAAGCGTTCATCCGTTGCGAGCAGTCTTTCAGCCGAAAAAGCAAGGGCTCCAGTGAGATGTTCAGGACAATGCGGCGCTTTACTGAAAAGATAAGAAACGCGTTGATTGCAGAGACTACAAGGGCAGCGATCGAGGCCCAGTCTGCGACCTCGCCGAGCGTGTTCAACCCCGCCAATCCTCGCGCAGGATCGCGAACAGCAGATGGTCCTGCCATTTGCCGTCGATCAGCAGGTAGCGCCGTGCATAGCCTTCCTCGGTGAACCCGGTGCGCAGCAGCAGCGCGCGGCTCGGCACATTGGTCGGCAGGCAGGCAGCCTCGACTCGGTGCAGGCGCAGCCGGTCGAAGGAAAAATCGAGCACCAGCGGCAATGCCGCGGTCATCAGCCCTTGGCGCGCGTGGGGCTCGCCAATCCAGTATCCGAGGCTCGCGGTTTCCGATACCCCGCGCCGCACATTGG
>JASHUW010000502.1 GCA_030039815.1 Alphaproteobacteria bacterium | reverse complement strand
ATCGGTGAATGCCGGGTCGCGGGCGCGAACGCCGTCGCGAAACCGGCGCAGATCGATCCACAGCGGCTCGCCGCCGAACCGGCCCTTCAGCGCGGGCGGCAGCGGCGTCTCGCCGGACCAAGAGAAATCGCTCGCATTCTCGTCCCAGGCCAGTTCGCCGGCAGTCAGGGCGATGAGGAGCGTCTCGCCGCTGTTATGGTCAAGCCACCAGGTGACTTCCCGATTGACCCAATGCGACCGTCCGGCCTCGGGCGAGGCGAGCAGGATCAGAAACCGGCTCTCGCCCAGCGCCCGCTCGATCGACGGCCAGAGATGCGGGGTCGCCGACAGGCTCGTATCGTCGCGAAAGAGGCGGAGCGCGCGACGCTCGTTCCACGCTTTGCCGAGCCGCTGCGCGACGGATTGGAGCGCCGCCGCGATCGCCTTGTCCTTGGCGTGGCTGTACGAAATGAATGCGTCATAGGCACCCGACAGGGTACTCGAGGCCGGTCCCGGCGGCGCGGGTGGAACTGTCTCCGACGCAGACGCGATGTCGACCGGCATTGACGGCCCCCGGCGGACGGCACCGCGAAAAAGGATAGCGGGTGATGGCTTTGTCTTCTATCGCACCTTTTACGCGCCCGCCTTCATTCCGCCGCGCTGGTTGGCGGTTGCCGAACCCGTGACGTTCGGCCGCTGGCTTCTGCTGCGGGCGCTCACCTCCTGCGGCATCGCCGTCCCCAAACCTGGAAGCCCCTGACGTTGCTCGCGACCTGCCGCACCGCGAAAATGATGAGCCCGAAAATCAGCGACGGGAGGGCCAACTCGATCCACAGCCATGGCCCGCGAAGTATCGCCGGCCAGCCTTCAACGGGAACCCACACGCGGGCGACTCGAAGTAACGTGGCGCCGGTCCAGAGCAGCGCGACGGCGAGCCATAATCTGAAAAAATAGCGGTTGTCGCCGGGCTCATGATCCGGTCGCTGATTTGGGGGGCGTTGCATTGCCCAGCATTCCCAGTGTTGCGCTACGGCGTGGCGCCCGCGCTCGCCGGCTTGGCGCTGCCGGCATCGGCCATCGCGCCCGGCCGGTTCCACCAGCCGCCGCCGAGCGCCTGGAACAGCGCGGCGGTGTCGCCGAAGCGGGTCGATAACGCTTGGACGCGCGCGATCACGGCTTGCTCGTAGGCCTGCTCGGCGCTGAGCAGCGCCAGGTAGTTGACAAAGCCGCTCTTGAGCTGGGCCTGGGTCAGGTCGAGCGTTTTCTTGGCGGCGCGCTCGGCCTCGGCCGCGGCCGACAGCTCGTCGGCGTCCGAAGTCAGCGCGTGCAGCGTGTCGGCGACGTTCTGGTAGGCGGCGATGACGGTGCTGCGATACTGCGCGGCGGCCTGGTACAAGGCCTGGTCGGCAGCGCGCTCCTGATGCAGCAGCGTGCCGCCGTCGAAGACCGTGCCGGTGACGTTGCCGATGATGCTCCAGAACGCCCCGCCCGGCGCGAACATCTGATCGAACACGGTCGCCGTGCCGCCATAGGCCCCGGTGATGTTGACGATCGGCAGCCGGTTCGCGATCGCGACGCCGACCTGCGCATTGGCCGAGCGCAGCTCTTCCTCGGCGGCGGCGACATCGGGGCGCTGCGCGACCAGCTTCGACGGGACGCTGACCGGCAGGTCGGTCGGCAAACGCAACGAATCCAGGTCGAATTTCTGGGTGACATCCTCATTGGGCAGATTGCCAACGAGGGCGCGGATCAGGTCGCGCGTTTGTTCAAGCTCGGATTGCAGCGGAGGCAGCATCGCCTTCGCCGCGGCCAGCGCGGCCTCCTGCGCGGCCACGTCGATGCCCATCGCGTAGCCGGCTTTTTGCTGGTCTTGCAGCAGCTTCAGCCCCTTTTCGTTGATCTCGATGATGTCCTTGACCGCAGCGATCTGGCTGCGAACCGAGACCTCCTGGATGGCGGCCGCGACGACGTTGGCGGCCAGGGTGATGTAGGTCGCGTCGAGCTCGTAACGCGCCACATCGGCTTGCGCCTCGAGCGATTCGACCTGACGACGATTGAGGCCGAACACGTCGGGCGAATAGCCGACCGTCACCTGCGCGGTATGGAAATTGTAGAAGAGCGGCGCGTTGTGACGCCCTGGTGCGCCCGAACCGGCGGGATTTTGCACCAAGGTCTTGACGGTGCCGTTGCCCTGCACACCGGGAAAGCTCGTATTGGAAAGGTTCCCGGCGATCTTCTCGCGCTCGAAATTATATCCGGCCTGGATCGTCGGATAAAAATAGCCCTGCTGGGCGTAGACGTATTCCTGCGCCTGCTGCACTGCGGCCTGGGCCTGCTCGATCGTCGGGTTCGCCTTGAACGCCTTCTCGACCAGCGCGTCGAGCGCGGGCGACCGAAAGGTCGTCCACCAGTCGAACGGGACATCCTTACCAGCAATGAAATGCTGTGCGTCGCCGCCAAAGACCGTGGCGGAGGCGGTTTGCACTGGCAGCGTTTTCGGCGCGTAACCAGCATCCTTCGGCG
>JASHUW010000048.1 GCA_030039815.1 Alphaproteobacteria bacterium | reverse complement strand
GTGCGCCGCACCTGGCCTTCGACGCCGATCACGTCACCGATATCGAGGAGCTTCAAGAGCGCCACCCCGTCGGTCGAAAGATAATCCTTGTGGCTGAAAACCTGGACTTTTCCTGAGGCGTCGTGCAGGTCGATGAACATCCCGCTGTTGCGGATCGCGCGAATGCGCCCCGCGACGCGCACCGTGTCGCCAGTTTCACCGCCAGCGGGCAGCTCGGCATAGCGGGCGTCAAGCGCCGCCGCCTCGTCGGTGCGCGCAAAGGCGACCGGATAGGGATCGATCCCGAGCTCGCACAGCGCCTCAAGCTTGCCGAGACGCACCGAGCGGAGCGGGTCCTCGTCCTCCCGTTGATCGTCATTCATGGCTGTTTCTTGTCCCTTATTTCGCCGCCGCCTCGGAGACCTTGTCGTGGCCGAGATCGATGACCGCGCTGTGGAACCGCTTCAGCGAGCGATGGTGTCCAACGCTGACGATCGTCGGCCGCCACTCAGCTTCGCGCAACAGGCGATAGAGCGCGGTTTCGCCGGCTTCGTCGAGGGCCGAGGTCGCCTCGTCGAGAAACACGATCTCCGGCCGCATCAGCAGCACCCGAGCGAAACCCAAGCGCTGCTGCTCTCCGCCCGACAAGCGCTGCGCCCAGTTGCTGTCCTCGTCGAGATGATCGACGAGGTGAGCGAGGCCAACCGCGCGCAGCGCATTCGCCATGGCCTCGCGATCCGGGAGCACCTTGCCCGGGTATTTTAGCGCGTCGGCGAGCGTGCCTAGCGGCAGGTAGGGCCGCTGCGGCAGGAACAGGACCGTGCCCTCGGCCAGGCGAATGCGGCCATGGCCAAACGGCCAAAGCCCGGCGATCGCCCGCAGCAGCGTGCTTTTCCCCGATCCGGTCGGGCCGGTGATCAAGACCGGGTTGTCGGCGCCGCCGGCGAGCGACACATCGCGCTGCAGTGGCATCCCGTCCGGCAGATCGAGGTCGAGGGCGCCAACCTCGACACCGGAACCGCCGCGCGCGATCGCAATCGGCCGCTCCGCCTGCTGAGTTTCCGCGATCGCTGCGACCCGGCCGTGGAAGCCAGCGAGACGCTCGACCACCGCCTGGTACTCGGCGATCGACGTGTAACTGTTGACGATGAACGACAGCGCGTCCTGCACCGAACCGAATGCCGAAATCACCTGCATCAGCCCGCCGAGCTGGATCTTCTTGGCGAAATAGGACGGCGCCGCGCAAAGGAAGGGAAAGATGACCGCGACTTGGGCATAGCCGGTGGTGAACCACGACAGTTTCTTGCGCCGCCGGATGATGTCCCACCAATTGCCGACGACCCGGCCGAAGCGATGGTCGAACACAGAGTATTCGTGGCCCTCGCCGCCATAGAACGCGACGCTTTCTGCATGCTCGCGCAAGCGCACTAGGCTGAAGCGGAAATCGGCCTCGAAGCGCTGCTGGTTGAACATCAGCCCGACGAGCGGCCGGCCGATGATCTGCGTCAGCCAGGAGCCAACCACGGCATAGATGAACGCGGCAAAGACCAGATAAGCCGGTATCTCGAAACTGTGCCCGCCCCATAACGGCACGGTAATGGACGGCGACAGACTCCACAGAATCAGGATGAAGGACAACAGGGTCACAACGGAGTTGAGCAATCCCATCGACAGGCTGATGCTCAGCGTCGCGAAGCTGTCGAGATCGTCGGCGATGCGTTGGTCGGGGTTGTCGGTCGTCGACTGGTCGATCTGGATGCGATAATAGGCTTGATGACTGAGCCAACCCTTGAGCGAACGCTCGGTCAGCCAACGGCGCCAGCGGATATGCAGAATCTGACGCAGATAGAGTTGGTAAACGCCAACCGCCACCCACACCGTGGCGAGCATGCAAAACACCGCGAACTGCCACCAGAAGCGCGGCCAATCATATTCCTGCAGCGCATCATAGAAATCGCGATTCCACAGGTTGAACCGAACATTGAGATAAACCGCGGTAAGGTTAAGAACGACAACCGCGACAAGGAGCCCGGTCGCGCTCCATTTTTCATCCGACCGCCAATACGGCCAGGCGAGCTTCCACGCCTCGCGCAGGAATCCGGCCTTCGCCAACGCGTTTCGTACCCTCATGCCCTAAAATCTCTCCCACGCGCCTTATAATGACCAGCGATACCGCACTCTCTGGCGTCCCTCCCGTCGAAACGCCAATCGCGTCGCTGCTCGCCCGCGGCGTTTGCCGCGCCCTTGAGCAGCTCGGTTACGCGAGTCTGCTCGAGTTCCCTCTCGCGAACGGTCGGCGCGCCGATATCCTCGCGCTCGGCCGCGGTGGCGAGCTGGCGATCATCGAGATCAAAAGCTCCGTCGCCGATTTTCGCGGCGACCGCAAATGGGCCGAGTATCGCGATTTTGCCGACCGTTTCTATTTTGCCGTCCCCAACAATTTTCCCGCGGCGCTCATCCCCGAGCAATGTGGCCTCATCGTGGCGGATGCGTTTTCTGCTTCCTTGATCCGCGACGGCAACGCCAGTGTTTTGGCGCCGGGGCGGCGGCGCGCGGTGACGCTCCGCTTCGCGCTAACGGCGGCGGCGCGGCTGCGCCGGCAAATCGATCCGCAAGCCGGTCTCGCCGGGCTCTGAACGCGCCTCGGCGGCAAGCGCCGCCGCCAGTTCCCCAGCGGACGCCACCGCGGTTCCGGACTTGCCGCTGACAATGCCGACCGCTAGCCCGGCGAGATGCGCTGCCTCGCTGAGGCGCAGCCCCGCGCCGAGCCCTGCCGCTAGCGTCGCCACCGCGCTGTCCTCGGCGCCGCCCGGATCGTAATTGTCACCATACGCCGGCGTCTCGAAGACGGCGCTGCTGTTTGGCTCGATCAAGATCAGCCCGTCGCGGCCCAGCGATACCAGCACCGCCCCGAAGCCGCAGC
>JASHUW010000501.1 GCA_030039815.1 Alphaproteobacteria bacterium | reverse complement strand
GCTTCGACCTGTGCTGATGTGTCTCAATACGCGCCTAAAGGCCGGGGATTTTGTTGATGGTCGTGATCGCAAGGAAAATGGCGACCGCGACGAGCCCGATGACGCCCCCTATCAGAAGAATGGCGACCGGCTCGATAATCGAAAGCATTACCTTCACCCGATTGCGCACGCTCTCGTCATAAATTTCGGCCACCCGCCGCGTCATCTCAGCCAGGTTTCCGGAACGCTCACCGACGCGGATCAGATTCAACGCTGTCGGGGGCAGAACATGACTGTCGTCGAGCGCGACGGCGAGCGGGCGGCCCGTTCGAACCGCCCGTTCCACATGCGCCATCCGCGTCCGCACTTCGCTGCCGCGCAGCGAGCGACGGGCCAGGTCGAGCGCAGGCATCAACGGGACGCGATTTTCTAAAAGGCGGGCCAAGACCGCGGCCCAACGGGCCGTTTCGACTTCTGAGAGCCAGTCACCTAGGAAGGGCAATCGAACAAGGCCGTCACGCAACCGCTCGCGCAGCTCCTTTTGCTGAAAAGCGTAGGCTACAAAAATCCCGAACACTGCCACGGCGACAACGCCGATCAGCAAGTGCTCCCGCACCCACATGCCTCCGGCGATCACCGTATAGGACAGCCAGGGGAGTTGATCGTATTTGTCCCGGAACATCGCGGCAAAGCGGGGAACCACAAATACGAACATAAAGATAACCGCGCTCACCCCGGCGACGCTGAGAAAGGTTGGGTAGACGATCGAATTCCGGAGCTCGGAACGGAACCTGTCGTCGCGCTCGACTTCGGCCGCGGCATCTGCCAGAGCTTCGCTCAGCCGCCCGCTCAAGTCACCGGTCTCGATGATCCGATGGATGTAGGGCGGAAACATCGAAAACGCGCGAGCGAAGACATGGGGAAAGCGTTCGCCGTGACGCAATCCGGCATGTAATTGATCGAACGCCGCGACCAAGACGGGGTGCGTTGCCGAATCCGCCAACACGGCAACCGCTTCCGCAACGGGGATGCCGCCGCTCATCAGTACCTGCAGTTCCTTGAGGATGTGAAGGTAATCGCTGCGGCGCGGGTTACGGCGACGCCATCGCCAGCCATTTTGGCCCTGAGCGAGGGCAGGAGCGATCGAGGTCGGCTGTATGCCGCGATTCACCAATTCGCGATAGGCTTCGCGGGATGAAGCCGCCTCGACATGACCCGTCAGGGTCTGACCGTCGGCAGCGAGGGCCTGATACTGAAACCGCATTGGCCGGCAAGATACGCCGCGGTCGCCGGCCGGTCAAAAAAGGGGGCCGAAGCCCCCTTTGCTGAGGTGTGGTCGGCCGGCCGGTTACGGTGACGAGCCCGAGCCGAGTTGGGTGAGCGTTCCGCTGGGGCTGAGTTGCAGTTCGGAGATGCTGACCGCACAGGCGTTGCTGCCTCCCGGCACACCGCTGACGGCGCCATTGACGCATGATGAAAGGCCGGACGAAGGCGCAAGAAGGGTGATGGCCGTCCGGAAATTGGTCGCGGTCGCACCCGAATTGGTGATGATTGTCTGAACGGGCACCAGATCATTCGAATTCGGCGCCAACCCTGCCTCGACCGTCGTCGACCCTATTGAGCCGCCATCTCCTTGCACGACGGCAAGAACCGGCACCGTCACCCCGGAGTTGTTAACGATGCGAATATAAGCTGGGTAGGGCGCGTAGTTCGTAGAGTAGAGGATTTGCTGGATCAGACCGTTATAGACGTAGCCTTCCAACTTGCTTGGCGAACTACTGTCGGCCTGAGCGGTCGTGGGCGCGATCGTCATGTTCGAGCTGAAGGGAGATGCGTTCGCGCTGATGATCTGGGAGGATGCATACAGGCAAACTTCTTCGGTGGCCGTGTTTCCCACGTTGGCTGGGACGAAGGGATTGGCACCTGATCCGAGATTCGCACCGACCCCGGTAAAGGTCACGCTATTCCCCGAGATCGTGCCGGCAATGCTGCCAGATACCGCCGCCTCGGCGGACGCGGTGGACTTGCAGCGGGTGCCGCCGGACGTTGCGTTGCCATCGAGATAGACGGCCGAAATCCCGACAAAAGTACCACCGGTGAGGGTAATCGTGGCAGACGTGCCGGGGAATGTGAAGGCCCCCGAGGCTATCGCATTTTGGGTGGTCGAACTGACCCCGTAGGACAAGGCTCCGATATCAAGGAAGGCCTGATCGGTGCCGCCGGTTATCCATTGAGTCCCCAGCGACGGGGAGTTCAAGTCGATGGCAGGCGATCCATTTTGCTGTCCGTTTGCCGAGGCAAAACTCAGGGCGGTTGCGCTCGCGGCCGCCCCGATCGCGGTTGCCGTGGCTTCGTTGGCGACGCCGGGTACGCTCGATCCGGTGACCTGCGACGTGACGTTGAAACCGGCTGAATTCAGCGAACTATTTATCGTCGTTGTGTTCTCCAGCGCAGTTGCGCCGGCGACCCCGAATTGAGCCAGAGAGACGACGCAGGCCGTCGTGTCGAGCTGAGTGACCGTAAATGCCGCGAAATTGCTATTGGCGGTCCCGCCGCTTGCCAGCGATACCGTGCAATCAGTGTTCACTACGGTCGACGCCGATGCGCTGCCGTTGAGTGTCACGCCGGTCGGCAATGTGAAGGTCAGCGTATAGCTGCCCGTGGCGGTGGGCGTGGGCGATGTGTAGGATATGCCCGCATTGACCGTTATCGCACCGCTTGCCCCTATGACCGCTTGAGTTGCATAGGTCGGCGGACTCGCACCAATGGATCCACCGTTAGCGGTCGTGTTCGAGATCGCGGCCCATGCTTGTCCCGAAAGCGCCAACACGCCAAGCGCAAGGATAGCGGACCCAAGGTGCCGCATGTTTCGATTATTTGGCATCAGGATTTGCCTCCTCCCGAACTTCAGTACTATCCATGGCAT
Source organism: Alphaproteobacteria bacterium (assembly GCA_030039815.1). GTDB lineage: Bacteria > Pseudomonadota > Alphaproteobacteria > ATCC43930 > CGMCC-115725 > DATARH01. Next base: position 2,981 of record JASHUW010000501.1, on the reverse strand, counting down.
AGGCAGGGAAAATCGAGGTCCTCCCGGGGCACTCGATCTCCCTGGTGCGCTTTCGTGCTCAAAGGCAGGACCATTGGGTTCGCCGTCCATGGGTCGAGGCCGCAAGGCCAACCGTCGGTGATTGTATGGTTATCGGGAATTGAACCGAAAGGCAACTCCCCTTTTAAGGGTAACAAAAGTTACATGACCATTATCGCACAAGATGGCACGTCCATTTGCGCCCTTCTACCAGGCGCTACTTAAATTCCTATTTTCATCCAAATAAAGGCGGTTATACTAGCCTCTTTATTTAATCAAAATTACGCCTCATCGTATGAAGTTACCAATCCAACGTCTCATTCTTTATTTTCGGCGCCCTTGCCGGGCGTTGGTATTGCGGGCGCGTGCGACGAATCCGCAGCTTGCGAGCCAGCAACGGCAACTAAGTAAGCAATGCGATACGGCGCTGTGCCGTTGGGGCTCAAACTAATTCTTAATCGATAGGCAAGCGGATCGCCCGCCGCAGCAATCGTGAGGTCAACACTATCGGCCGGGAAGAAGGATAACGCCATCGGATCGCCGCCAACTGCCGTTCCTGCCGCTAAATCGAGTTCCGCCTGATTGCCGATCGTGAAGCGCTGGCGATATCGAATGACGCGCTCAGCCGCCTTGTCGTCCATGCCGGGTAGGCTTGCGAGAAGCGATTCTGGGGCGGTGTTTGGATTGATTTGGACAAGATTGCCCGTCGTCGCTATGTCTGGCAACTTTATCGGGCCGCGCCATAAGGCAGGATAGGCGTCCCAGGATAGCACCCGCAGTGGCTCCCAAGGTGTCAATAACGGTTCGCCGCGGGGCACTTGCTTACCCGCTTTTTGATAATCCTCAGCGCTGGCACCATTCAACCGGTGCAAATCAGACTTTTGCGTATAGTCAAGAAGGCGATCAATTAATCTTCCACGATCCGGGAAAGGAACTCCGTACTTTCCTAATAGGTTGCCCAATACACCTGAATTGGGATAACCGAGATTATAAAGACCTCGATCGTCTTGCAGCAGCACGATCGTCGAGCCCAGCCGATATGGACGGCCGTCAAGCGCGATGAAGGGCGTCTCCGCTCCTATTTGGCGTCCCCCGATCGCCGCATCCGGAGCAATCGCTGCATTCCATTCTGCCCCCTGTGGCAGTTCAAGCCCTCGTACGCTGAAGAATCCCGACAGCATCCGGAAGGCAACTTCGTTCTCCGCATTTGCGACGGCGATGTGCTCCTTCAGCCGATCTTGTAAATTGGCAGCGTGTTCGATACTGCGCGAAATCCACGTCTCGATGATTACGGCAAGGAGGGCCATCAGTGCGACGAACCAGATCGCAGCCACCATTACGAAGCCGTTTTCGGCGTCGCGCCCTTGCATCATCATGAAGAGGATTGGAAAGGGTTGGTTTTTGGCGGTGGGTCACGGGTGGCCTGAGGCGCCCCGGCGATCGGCCAGACGTCGTTGCCACGGACCGCTTCGAGAACAATGAGGGCCGGAAGCTGGGACTCCGTGCGATCCGAGGGCGGCCAGCTATCACCGCACGTCAGGTCGTCTCCGCAATAGCGGAAGCCGCCCCTATTGCCAGGCCAAGAGGCAATTGTCAAAGACTCCTCGGTGCCGCTACGGTAGCGCAAAGACGTGCGACCCGACCGAGGATCGAATACGAGGTCCCACTCGATGCGGGTCGGCACCCCCTGGGTTCCATCGATCGGCGCAACCGACAACCCAACAAATTTCTGCGCAGTCCCAGCAAAGACGTCATCGCCGTCCTTTTGATCCGGTAGGAGGCCGTCGATCGAACTGCGAAACCAATCGGCCACAAGCGTTGGGGCATCGGTGCCGTCAAGGAATGCAGCCAATCTGACGCGGATGTCGAGGATGTGTTCGTAGGCGGTCAGCATGATTCCGCTAACCAATGCGACAATCACGAGGACTACCAGCATCTCGATGAGCGTAAAACCGCTCACATCGACCCTGCTTGACGTCCGCCGTTCCATCATATTTTCGTGCTCGAAAGTATCGTCCGGAGCATATATGCGGATACTGAAGCGACTCAATCGATGGTCTCTTTTCTTGGATCGCGGCCGCAGCGGTCGCGAGGCCGCCGATGCGCGGCCGCGAGGCGAATCCGAGGGGCTGGCCTCCGGCGCTGATGCGGGCGTGGCCTATCGCGGCCCGCGGTCATCGGGTCGAGCCGCTCGGATAAGCGAAATTAAGAGTCGGCGCAAGGTAGGGGCCTTCTCGCCCCGTTCTCCACAGCAGACCGATCTGACCATTCTGGTCCCGACCATTAACCGCCCCGCCTATTGCGCGGCGCAATTGCGCTTCTTCCGCGATTGTGGCGTCCGACACCAGATCGTGGTTGCCGATTCAAGCAGGCCGGCTGAGGCCAAAGCGGTGCAGGACGCTTGCGTCGGCATTGCTGAATACTGGGCGCATGACCTGCCGTTTTGCGACAAGCTGCTCGCCGCGGTTTCCCGCATCGACACGCCCTTCGTTGCGCTTGCTCCCGACGACGATATTGCGTTCCCGCATGCAATCGACGAGGCCCTGGATTTCCTTGTAGGCAACCCTGACTACGTGGTCGCCCAAGGCTACACTCTGCGCTTTGGAATAAAAGATAATGATTTCGACATTCACAGCGTTTTCACATACGTGCCAAGTATTACGCAAACAGACCCCTTAGAAAGACATTATAATCTCATGCGTCGTTACCAGCCCTTTATATGGGCTGTCATCCGGCGCGATGTCCTTTTATCGGCATTACAGGCGGTCCAGGTGCACGTCACCACGTTAACTCCGCTGTTTCAAGAGCTGATGTTCATGAGCGTTGCCATTTTGCAAGGAAAAATAGCAATGTTGCCCATCATTTATGCGATGCGCGGCATGGAAGAATCGACCGTCCCGATCACGCGAAGCCACCCTTTATTCTCATTTCTTGATAATGCACAGGCCTTTTTTCAGGATTAC
>JASHUW010000500.1 GCA_030039815.1 Alphaproteobacteria bacterium | reverse complement strand
GTTTGTACAATGGCTCGGCCTCTTCGTAGAGGCTCTGCGCTTCATAGAGCGCGCCAAGGTTGTCCAGCGCCGTAGCGACCGCAAGATGATCGGGACCGAGCGCCTTTTCCAAGATCGCACGGGCGCGCTTCAAAAGCGGTTCCGCGTCAGCGTATCGGTCTTCGGCCTTGGCAACGGTCGCTAGGTTGTTGAGGCTTCCGGCCACATCGGGATTGTCGGGCCCAAGCGCCTTCTCGCGGATGGTGAGCGCGCGCTTGAAGAGAGCCTCGGCTTCGGCGAAACGCCCCTCATCCTGATAAAGACTGGCCAGATTGTTCAAGCTGTTCGCAAGATCCGGATGATCGGGCCCGAGCGCGTTCTCGTCGATTGCCAAGACCCGCTTGAACAGCGGTCCGGCCTCGGTATATCGGCCCTCGGCAATATAAAAGGCTGCGAGATTGTTGAGCCCAATGGCTAGACCCGGATGGCCCGGACCCAGGGCCTTTTCCGTAATTGCGTTGGCACGCTGCAAGAGCGCCTCGACCTCGCCGTAGCGGCCTTGATCTTGATGAAGGACAGCCAGATTGTTCAGACTTTCGGCAACATCGGGATTGTCTGGCCCCAGCACCTTTTCGCGGATCGCCAGAGCCCGTTCATAGAGCGGCTCGGCCTCGGCGTAGCGACCCTGGTTTTCGTACACCATCCCAAGATTGGTCAGGCTGGCCGCGACGTCCGGATGGTCTGGACCTAGGGCCTTCTCGCGGATCGCCAAGGCGCGTTTGCCGATCGGTTCAGCGTCGGCATAGCGGCCCTCAAGCCAGTAGAGCGTGGCCAAATTGCTGAGATTTCTCGCTACATCGACATGGTCGGGACCGAGTGCCTGCTCGTTTATCTCCAACGCGCGCTGGTAGAGCGGCTCGGCATCGATGTACCGCCCCTGCGCCACATACAGTCCGGCCAGGTTGTTTGATGCCGTCGCGACAGTAACGTCGTTGGCGCCGCGGATCCTTTCGAGCGTCGCTAAGGCGAGCTTGTACTTGACCTCGGCCTCGGCGTAGCGGCCTTGATCCTTGTAAAGCCCGGCGAGGTTGTTCAGGCGTATCGCGATGATGGGGTCATCGGGACCGAGGTTCTTCTCGGCTATTGCCAAACTGCGCTCGTAGAGCGGCTCCGCGTCGGCGTAGCGACCCTCCGCCCTATACAGACCGGCAAGATTGTTCAGACACGTACCGGTATCGGGGTGATCAGGTCCGAGGGCTTTTTCCAGAATTGCCAGCGCGCGCTTATAAAGCGGCTCCGCGTCGGCGTAGCGCCCCTCTTTCTGATAGAGGGCAGCGAGGTTGTCGAGGCTGACCGCGACAGCGCGGTGTTCGGGGCCGAGCGCTCCTTCACGGATCGCGAGCGCGCGCTCGTAAAGTGGTTCGGCGTCGGCGTAATGGCCCTGCTGCTGCAGCGCTACGGCCTGCCGATCAAGGATCTCCGCCTCCGCGAGGGGAGCTTCTGCGGGCCGTGCTGGGCAATATGCCAGGAACAGCGTCGAGACAAACAGCAGGACTCCGGCATAGCCGTGCAGAATTCTGGATTCCATCGCTCTCTGGTATCGCCGACATCTTCGCGTTCGCCGCGGCATCGTCAGCGCCCCGCACGTTCCTGCCATTGATCTGCTTCAATGTCGTTGCGCGGTGTGCAACCGAGACATCTGTAAGATACGGTGCCTGGTCGAGCGTGCGTTACCCAGGATCGGGTGGCCGGATGCGGCGCCGCGCCGCCGTTCGGTGGAGTTTGCCGGGGGGTCGCAAAACGCCTGAAATGCCGGGTCGCTTTGCGAAATTCCGGCTATCATCATAACCGGCCATCGTCGGCGTTAGCCCGAAGGTGCCGCTGTTACGGCAGCGTCGTCTCCGACCCGGTAAAGCGGCGCCACGCGCTCATCTGCACCGCCGACGTCAGGCAATGCACCACGACGGGCTTGGTCTTTACCGCGAAGGCAGCGGCGATGCCGTCGGCGATCTCGCTGTCGTTGCGGATCGTGATGCCTTCGGCGCCGAACGAGCGGCCCCAGGCGGCGAAATCCGGGTTGGTCAGCCGCGTGCCCTCGAGGAACGGGCGGTCGGGATAGCGCACGTAAGAGTGCATGCCAATCGTGCCGTACATTGAGTTGTCGGAAATGATCATGACCGGCGCAGCGCCGTACTGGATCGCGGTGGCGATCTCGTTGCCCATCATCAACGTACCGCCATCGCCGATAAAACAGACGACCTGCCGACCGGGCTGACGCATGGCGGCTCCGACCGCCATCGGCATGCCCGATCCCATCGCGCCGACGACTGCGGACAGAAAGATCTGGCTTTGCTTGAAGCCGATATAGCGATGGACAAAGCTGCCAAAATTGCCGGCATCGGTGGTGACGACCGCATCGGGCGCCAGATGCTTGTCGACCTCGCAGACGATGGCGGCAAAGTTGATGCCGTCGCTGGTCGGGTTCCATTCCTTGGCCAGCAGTTGGCGGTGGATCGCGTTCAGCCCGGCGACCCAGTCGCGCCGCTTCGCGGCATCCGGCGGTGTGCCTTTCGCCAGCAGCGCCTTGATGACCTCGTGCGGGCTGCACGGCAGCCCCAAGGTCGGGCGCCAGACGCGTCCGACCTCGTTGGCATCCGGCCAGACGTGAACGAACGGCAGCTGCGGCGTCGGCGCCGCCGGGAAGGTGTAGGACTGGCTGACCGAATCGGTCATTCGCTCACCGAGCGCGACCATCAGATCGGCCTTTTTCATCTCGCCAATCAGCGCCGGCGGGACGCGGATGCCCATATAGCCGCCGTAATTCGGGTGCAGCGCGTCGAATAGATGCGGCCGGCGATGCGTCGGGTTGATCGGCAGCACCCATTCCTCGGCGAGCCGGTTGAGGTCGGCGAGGGCCGCCGGATCGCGCAGGTGATCCGCCCACAGCGCCCCGCCGACCGGCACAAGCGGGCGCTCCGATTTCGCCAGCATCTCCGCTAGCTGGTTGAGATCATCGAGACGCGGCCCGGCGATCGGCCGGTCGCGCGCGGCATCGATTTCGGCGTCGGTCTCCTCGTCGAAAATGTCTTCCGGCAGGATCACGGCGACCGGGCCTTGGGTCCCGCTCTCGGCAACATGAAAGGCGCGGGCGATGGCCTCTGACGCCTGCTCCGGCTCGTTGACCTCGATCACCAGCTTGGTGGTGTCGGACAGCAGCCGCGAATAGTTCTGCTCCTGCAGCGCGAGGCGCCCAAAATCCTTGCGTTCGACCTGCCCGACCAGCACGACCATCGGTGTCGCGTCGTGAAACGCGGTGTGCAGCGGCCCCATCGCATTCGCCATGCCCGGGCCGCGCGATACCATCGCCACCCCGGCGCGGGCGCGCAGGCGCCCATCGGCGACCGCCATGTAGCCGGCCCCGGTTTCGTGCCGGCACACGACGACCCGCATCGAATTGCGCTGCAGCAGCTCGCTGGTGAGCCCGACATAGCTCTCGCCGGGAACACAATAGATCTGGTCGACATCGTGCGCTTCCAGGCTCTCCGCCAACAGGCGGGCGACAGTGCGGCTCATCCGTTATCCTCTCGTTGGTCGACGAAGAACGCTCTCGCGACGGCGTCGCGCGTCACAGATAGCCCAGCAAGAACCACCTCCGAAAGATGCCGTTGCTGGGCTTATTGGGCGGCCGGCGACATATTGTAATTACCGGTATTTTTGATAGCGTACCGACGTTTCCAAAACCGGGAGGTCGCGGGTTCGAGTCCTGTCGGGGACGCCATTTCTGATAAGCGCCCGGGGAGCGGCGCGCCGATTTGGGGGAGAAGCAAGCATGTTGTCGAGGTTCGGGAAGTGGGCGGTCGCCTTGGTTGTCCTGACGCTGGCGTGCGGCCACGCGATGGCCGACGACACGCTCGCCAAGGTCAAGGCGGCGGGGAAGATTGCCGCCGGCGTCAAGAACGATTACCGCCCGTGGGGCTTCCTCGACCCGTCGGGGCAGATCGTCGGCATGGAGGTCGATCTCGCGAAAGACATCGCCAAGCGCCTTGGCGTCGAGCTCCAGCTCGTGCCGGTGGTCGCCGCCAACCGCATGGAGTTCCTGACGCAGGGCAATATCGACATGATCATCGCGACGATGAGCGACACGCCCGAGCGGCGCAAAGTCGTCGGGATGATCGAGCCGCAGTATTACGCCAGCGCGACCAACGTCCTCGCGCCCAAATCGGCGCACCTTCACGCCTGGACCGATCTTACCGGGAAAAAGGTCTGCGGCGTCCAGGGCGCGTTCTACAATCGTGGCGTCGAACAGAAATACCAGGCCGATATCGTCTCATTCGCCGGCGTGCCGGATGCGTTGAAGGCGCTCCAGGCCGGGACCTGCATCGCCTTCGTCTATGACGACACCTTCATTCAGTCGACGCTCTCGGCCAAGGACCCGCAATGGGCGGATTACGAGATGCCGCTCAAGTCCGAGGATCCGCAGCCCTGGGCGATCGGCGTCCGCCTCGACGATGTTAACGGGCCGTTCGGCCAGTTCCTGTCGAAGACGTCGGAGGAGTGGCACCGCACCGGCTACCTGATCGACCTCGAAAAGAAATGGGGCATCACCCCATCGCCGTTCCTTGTCGAGATGCACAACAAATACGCCGCGAAATAGCGCGGCTTCGCGGCCGGCATGACGATCGTCGAGGCGTTCAAGCACCTCAACGACGCCTACGGGATCAATCTGAGCATCGTCTACGACCCGTTCGACCGCGAGCGGTTCGTGCACGGTTTCTTGATGACGTTGCTGTTGTCGATCGTGTCGATGGCGCTGTCGATCGTCATCGGGCTTGTCGGCGCCTGGCTCCTCGGCGGTCGGTCGCGTCTGCTCAAGGGGGCGACGACCGGTTTTGTCGAGGCGTTTCGCAATACGCCGCCGCTGATCCAGCTATTGTTCTTCTTTTTCGCGGTGTCGCCGTTCCTGCCCGGCGCGGTCAATTCGGCTGGGCAGGTGACGCCGCTGATCGGCGGCGTCGGCTGGGCGATCATCTCGTTGTCGCTCTATGCCGGCGCGCTCAATGTCGAGATTTTCCGCTCCGGGCTCGAGGCGGTGCCGTCGGCGACGCGCGAGGCGGCGGAATCGCTCGGCTACACGCGGCTCCAGGCGTTCCGCCACGTGGTCTTTCCGCTCGCCTTCCGGATCAGCCTGTCGGCGCTTAACAACAATATGGTCAACCTGATCAAGACGACGACGCTCGCCTATGCGATCGGGGTGCCGGAGCTGCTCTACGCCTCGGCGGCGATCTGGTCGGAGTCGCTCAACGTGCGCGAGATGATGCTGGTCATGCTCGCGACCTATCTGTTGTTGATCGCCGGGTACACCGGGATCATGAACCGCGTCGAGCGGGCGCTGCGCATGCCGGGCACCGATGTTTGAGACGAAGTTGACCGCCCGCGGCGTCGCTATCGCTTTCGCGGCCGCCGCGTTTGTCGCTGCCGTCTCGCTCGCCCATGCGGAGACGGCGTCGCCGGCTGCGGCGAGCATCCTGTCGCTGGTCGTCAAGTGGCTGCCGCTGATCTTTACCGGGTTTCTGCTCAACCTCTTGGTCAGCGTATTGTCGATGGCGATCGGCACGGTCGCCGGCGTGCCGCTGGGCCTGGCGCAGATCGCGCGCCACCGCGTCGTCCAGCGCTGCGCCTCCGCGGTGACGCAGTTCACCCGCAATGCGCCGTGGCTGGTGTTGCTGTTTCTGACGATGTTCCTCTTGCCGTTCCAGTTCCGCCTGTTCGGCCAGTCGATCCCGTTCCCCGCCTGGATCAAGGCGGTGATCGGCCTTGCCATCCCGGTGATGGGCAACGTCTCCGAGATCGTCCGCGGTGGCGTGCTGTCGATCCCGCGCGCGCAATGGGAATCCGCGGAATCGCTCGCCTTCTCGCCGACGCAGACGGTGTTCAAGATCATCCTGCCGCAAGCGCTGAAGCGCATGCTGCCGCCGTGGATGAACCTCTACGCGATCCTCGCCATGGCGACGCCGCTCATCGCCATCGTCGGCGTGCAGGACGGGCTCACCGACGTGCGCGGCGCGCTGGTCGCGGAAAACCGCACCGATCTGCTGCTGCCGCTCTATGCGACCTTGCTCGCGATGTTCTTTATCTACTGCTATCCGATCGCGATGGCGACGCGGGCGCTGGAACGCCGGGCGGAGGTGAAATTCTGATGGATCACCACAAGCTCGGCGCGCCGATCATCGTCATCAAGGGCGTCGAAAAGCGCTTCGGCGAGACCGTCGTGCTGCGCGAGATCGACATGGTCGTGCATCGCGGCGAGACGGTGTGCATCATCGGCCCGTCGGGCTCCGGCAAGTCGACGCTGCTGCGCTGCATCAACGCGCTCGCGCCGATCAATAAGGGCTCGATCCTGGTCGATGGCGTCGAGGTCAACGATCCCAAGCTCGACAAGCTCGCGGTGCGCCGCAAGGTCGGCATCGTCTTCCAGCAATACAATCTCTTCCCGCACAAGACGGCGCTGCAGAATGTCATGATGGCGCCGGTCACGGTGCTGAAGCAGGACCCGCGCGAGGTCGAGGCGCGCGCCCGCGCGCTCTTGAAGCGCGTGCGCCTCGAAGACAAGGCGGGCTCCTATCCCGGCGAGCTTTCCGGCGGGCAGCAGCAGCGCGTCGCGATCGCCCGCTCGCTGGCGATGAACCCGCTGGTCATCCTGTTCGACGAGGTCACCGCCGCGCTCGATCCCGAGACCAAGAAAGAGGTGCTGGTGACGATCCGCGAGCTCGCGGCCGACGGCATGACCTGCATCCTGGTGACCCACGAGATGGCCTTCGCGCGCGAGATCGCGGACACGGTCTACTTCACCGATGGCGGGGTCATCGTCGAGTCCGGCCCGCCCAGCCAGATCTTCCAGGCGCCGCAAAACCCGCGCACCCGGGCGTTCCTCGATCTGGTGCTTTAACCATATTGCACCATGCCTCGCCGGAAAGTTGATCGCGGAAGGCGGGGATGCACCGCGCGTCGCCCCCTACAAATCTGCGAGACGCTCGCAGAATGCCAACCGATCCCCCCATCTTCATCCATGTTGGCTTTGCCAACACCGGCACGACCAGCCTGCAAAAGAACTTCTTTGCGCGCCGCGACGATATTTTTCTCGCCGGCGAACCCTATGGCGAGCGCGGGGGCATCTTCACGGCGATCAAGTCGATCGAAGACTTCCAGCTCGACCGAAACCTTGTCGAAGAGCAGTGCCGCGAGCTGGTTTACGCCCGGGCCAATGGCCGCCATGTCGTCATCTCAGACGAGAATCTGTGCGATACGCCGGAGCTTTATTTCGGCCCTTACGTGGTGCCACGCGATACGATCGCGCTGCGCCTCAAGCATTTTTTCCCGGCGGCAAAGATCATCTTCACGATACGCGACCAGCGGCAATACGCCGTTTCCGCCTATTTCAACCTGAAGCGTAACGCCGCGTTTTTCGATGGAATGCCGACGGCCCCGTTCGCGAGTTGGCT
>JASHUW010000499.1 GCA_030039815.1 Alphaproteobacteria bacterium | reverse complement strand
CTTGAATACCGTGGCTTCCCGCACCGAGGAACTGTTGGGCATCAGGGCTACCGACGATCTCGCGCAGGAGGCTCACGCCTGGGCGGGCACCGCCGGAAATGTCGGCGCGGTTTGGCTCGCGCGTTGCGCGCGCGACCTGGAACATGCGTGCAAGAATGCCGACGCCGCGGTCATTCTTCAGGCTGCCGTCAAGCTGCGGGAAGCGGTACCAGAGACCGAGCGGGCACTGACGCAGTGGTTGAACCGACAGAACGAGAAAGCGATGGTCGGGGTGATTGAGGGCGATTTGGCAGCGCGTTGACTTTTTGCGCCATGAGTCCATGTTGTCGCGCTTCTCCGCGCTCTACGCGTTCGACATCAACGGGGACGCGGGTCTGCCGTCGGCAATCAACTTAACGCGATAACAGCCATCTGAGGTATGGTTGCGGATGTCCGAATCGTCCTCGCCGCCCGCGACGCATGACATCGCCGCGCGGTACAGGACGGCCAGCGGGCACGGCTTCCGACTGGTGATGCTCGGGCTCGGCATGTCGATCGTGCCGCTCGACACTGCGGTCAATATCAGCTTCCCCGACATCACCGGCAGCTTCGGGCTGCCGCTGTCGATGATCCAGTGGGTGGTGATCTGCTACACGCTGACCTACGCGGCGCTGATGCTTGCGTGCGGCCGCATCGGCGATATCGGCGGGCATGCGCGCGTATTCCGCACCGGCCTCGCATGGAGCGTCGTCGCCTACCTGCTGTGTGCCGCCGCGCCGGGGTTCGGCTGGCTGCTGTTCTTCCGCTTTCTGCAAGGAATTGGCGCCGGACTGGTGATCAGCTGCGCGCCGGCGCTGGTCACCGGACTCTATCCCGAGGAGCGGCGCAGCCACGCGGTCGGTATCTTCACGCTGATTTTCGCGCTCGGTTCCGCCTCTGGCCCGCTGATCGGCGGGGCGCTGGTGGCGCGATGGGGCTGGCCGGCGGTGTTCTGGTTCCGCGCGCCGATCGCGCTGGCGAGCCTTGTGTTCCTGCGCGGCTTGCCGGCGAGCCCGACCAGCGCCGGCGAGCGGTTCGACGTCGCCGGCGCGCTGCTGCTGGCCTTGGGGCTGACGCTGCTGCTGTTCGGGATCAACGCCGGCTCACGGCTGGGGCCCGGCCTGCAGATGGCCGCGTCCATCGGCGCCGCGCTGGTGATGTTGGCGCTTTTCGTCTGGTGGGAGGGCCGCGCCGCGCGACCGATGATCCGGATCAGCCTTTTCCGCGACCCCGGCTTCGCGTTGATCAACGCGGTCTACGTCCTGATGAACCTTGCGGCGTTTTCGGTGCTGCTGTTCGTACCGTATTTCTTCGCCCGGTTCAGCGCGATGCCGTTGTGGCTCGCAGGGGTGGTGCTCGCGTCCGGCTCGGCAGCGATGGCTCTGACCTCGCCGCTCGCCGGGCGGCTGGTCGCCAGGGTCGCCGCAGAGAAGGTCGGCGCGCTCGGCATCCTGACGGTCGGCGGCGGGCTGTTTCTGATCGGATTATGGCCGCCCGATATCACGCCGGGCGCGATGGCGCTGATCCTGTCCGTGCAGGGGATCGGGGTGGGGCTGTTCCAGGTCGCCTACACCGATATCGTGATCCGCTCGTCGCCGCTGGCCGATCGCGGCGTCGCCGGCAGCCTGTCCATCCTCACGCGCACCATGGGGACGGTGACCGGCGCTGCGCTCCTGACCCTGATCTTCAATCGTGTCGGCCACGGCGTCACGTTCGAGCCGGCGGTGTTTCTCACCGCGTTTGCCGCCGTCTTCAAGATTGCCGGGTGCGCCGCGGCGATCAGCGTCGTCGCGATTCCTTGGTGGCGGCGCTCGCACTAGGGTTGGCTGTGCCAAGCGCGCGAGACGGCGCGGCGAATCGCCAACCGAACCGCTGGCGATTAGACCATCCGTATGCGGTGCTGGCTTATTTCGTTGAGCCGCTACGCCGCGAGGCAGCGTTTGACCGTCGCCAACAAGGCCGCCGGCTCGAACGGTTTCTTGAGGCTGTTGTCGGCGCCCAAGAGCTCGGCGATGCGCAGCACGTCGCCCGCCGCGAAATTGCCGCCGCCGGTGATCGCGAGGATGCGCGCGTCGGGGTTGGCTTCACGCAATTCGAGGATCGTCGCCATGCCCTCCTTGCCGGGCATCAGGATGTCGACGATGACGAGGTCTGGGTCTAACTCGCAGAACCGGCTGATGCCGGTCTGCGCGTCGCCGACGGTGGTGACGGCGTACCCGTCGTTTTCGAGGATCCCTTCGACGACGGTGCAAAACACCGGGTCGTCGTCGATTACGAGAACCGAGTTCATCTGTCGAGCCTCCGATCTCGCACGGCAAGGCGCCGAGCGTCGCGGTTCGGTGGCCGGAACGGTACGGAAACGAGGTTAAAAACTAGCAAATATCTTCCGATACAGCATCGTTGTCGCCCGCTGTGCCGTTCGCTCGTATTGTGGTGACGCGTCGACCCGGCGCCAACGACACGCGAGCCAACCAGGGAGGCAGGCATGGACGACCACGTATACCGCGTCATTCAAATCGTCGGCTCCTCGGAGAAGAGCATTGACGACGCCATTCACACCGCTATTGCCCGCGCGTCGAAGACGCTGCGGGAGCTGCGCTGGTTCGAGGTCGTCGAGACGCGCGGCCACATCGACAATGGCAGGGTTCATCATTTCCAGGTAACGCTGAAGGTCGGGTTCACGCTCGAAGGGGACTGAGCATGGCGAAGGCCTATCTCGCGGTGCGCGCCGAGGTGCCGGAGGCGGATCGCGCGGGATTCGACCACTGGTACGAAACCGATCACCTGCCCTGGGCGCTGCGCGTCTTCAAGGCGCGTCGCGCTTGGCGTTGCTGGAGCAGGAGCGATCCTGCCGTGCACGTCGCGTTCTATGAGTTCGATTCGGTCGAGGCAGCCGAGGCGATCCAGAAATCGGAGGCGATCAAGCCGCTGGTCGAGGATTTCGACCGGGTGTGGCAAAACCGCGTGACCCGCCGCCGCGCCGTGCTCGATGTGGTGCAGGAGATCGTAGGCTAGCTGCGCGTGTCGTCCCGGCGCAAGCCGGGACCCACGATTGAGCCGCGTGTGCCTCGCACAAGTGGATGCTGGCTCGCGCCGGTACGGACATACCAGGTTGCTCTCGACGCGAACGATCGGCCATGCTCCCCGCTGTTTCGATGGGGAGACAGCGTGGCCATGAGCCTCAACGGCGTCGTCAATATCGAAGACCTGCATCAGCTCGCGAAAAAGCGGCTGCCCAAGATCGCCTTCGACTTCATCGAGGGCGGTGTCGAGGACGAGCGTGCGCTCGAAACCAATCGCGCCGCGTTCCACAGGCACCAGTTGCTGCCGCGCTACCTCGTCGACGTCGCGATGCGCGACCAGTCGCAGACCATCTTCGGGCGCAAGTTCAATTCACCGTTCGGCATCTCGCCGACTGGCACGGCGGGCCTCTTCCGCCGCGGCGCCGACCTCATGCTGGCCGAGGCCGCGCGCGATGCCAACATTCCCTACATCATGTCGGGCGGCAGCAACCATTCAATGGAGGCGGCGGCCAAGGTGGCGCCACACAACACGTGGTATCAGCTTTACGCCGCGCGGGACAAATCGATCTCGGAGGATTTGGTGCGCCGCGCCGCCGATTGCGGCATCGAAACGCTGGTGCTGACGGTCGACGTGCCGGTGCGGCCGCGCCGCGAGCGCAATCTCCGCAACGGCTTTGCCAACATTCGCGGGACGTGGCTCAAGGCGGCGCTGAGCCTCAAGCCGCACATTCTCGCCGAGGCGATGAGTCATCCCGGCTGGGTGTGGGAATATGTCCGCCACGGCGGCACCCCCAACCTCGACAATTGGAAGCGCTACGCGCCCGCTGATGCCGGGGTCGACGACGTCGTCGACCTGTTCAACAGCAACACGCCGGCACACGCGCAGACCTGGAGGGAGCTGGAGACCTACCGCAAGCTCTTCCCGCGCAACCTCGTCGTCAAGGGGCTGATGAACCCGGCCGATGCGATCCGCGCCGCCGATATCGGCTGCGAAGGCGTGCTGGTGTCCAACCACGGCGGCCGCCAGCTCGACCAGGCGCCGGGGTCGTTGGACGTGCTGCCGGCGATGAAGCAGGCGGTCGGCGATCGCGTGACCCTCATGCTCGACAGCGGCGTGCGGCGCGGCGCCGACATCCTGATCGCGCTGTGCCTCGGCGCGCAGTTCGTTACCTTCGGCCGCCCGACGCTTTACGGCGCGGTCGCCGGCGGGCTCGACGGCGTGAGGCTGGCGATCGACATCTTCCGTGGCGAGGTCGATCTTGTCATGGGCCAGATCGGCTGCCCCAGCCTCGACCAACTCGGCCCCGACTTTCTGTGGCAGGACGACTCTCGCCGGAACCGCTGACCCTGGAACGCCGGGGCGGACCGCGCCGACCCGGCGTTTCCGGTTTCACCTCATGCGAGCACGATATCCGGAACCAGTTCCGTACCGCGCGTCTCGGGGCTTACCAGCATCGCCACGATGAGAAAAGCCGCAGAGACGGTTGTTCCGACCAGCATCGGAATGGCAAAACCCAAATGCCAGTCGATCGCGAAATAGGCAAGGAGCGGGCCCACCAGCCCACCGAAAATCGCCCCCTGGTGATAGCAGAACCCGGCCGCCGTCGCGCGCACCTCGGTGGGAAACCGCTCCGACAGGTAGTGCGGGTACTGCACATGCATGCCGCCTCCGCCGAAAGCGCCCTGCAAGGTGAAGAACACGACGATCATCGCGTAATTGGTGGTCAGCAGGTAAAGCGGCGCCACCGGGATGGTCAGCAGGGCGGTGATGATGATCGCCCGCCGCCGGCCGAACCGATCCGCATACCAGCCCCACAGCGCCGCCGAGAGGAAAAACATCAGGCTCGACAGCATGACGGGCAGCGCGACGAGCTGGGGACTGAAGCCCAGATCCTTTTGCAGATAGGAGGGAAACATCCCGCCCACCGAATAGCCCACGACGAAGGCGCTGGCCATCATCCAGCATGCGGTGAGCGTGTTGCCGAGGACCTGGCGCTTGAAGATGCTGATCAGAGGGGCACGCACTTCGCGGCGCTGCGTGCGCTGGAGCCGGCGGTTCTCGAGCCAGACCGGCGGTTCTTTGACGAAAATGCGGATATAGACGATGGCCAGCGCAGGCAGAACTCCCATCCACAATAATCCGCGCCAGCCGATGGAGGTATAGAGCGCGCCATAGGCGGCGCTCGACAGCAGCGCGCCGAGCCCCCACGAGCCTTGCAGCACCGCGCCCATAAAGCCGCGCGAGCGCTGCGGCCAGGTCTCCATCGCCAGCGCCGCGCCGGCCGGCCACTCGGCGCCCATCCCGATGCCCAAAAGGGCCCGGAACAGGAACAGAAACCAGAAGGTCGGCGAAAACCCGGCGATGAAATTGCAGATCGAATACCAGGCGATCGCGATCATCATCGGCTTCTTGCGACCGATCCGGTCGGCGAGCCAGCCGGACGCCGTCGCGCCCACCAGGCGCATCCACAGGGTCAGGGTGAACACGGCCGTCACGGCCGTCAGCGGCACCTTAAACTCCTGCGAGATCGGCACCATGATCATCAGAAAGATCGTGAAGTCGAACGCATCCAGCGTCCAGCCGAGCCATGCCGCCACCCAGGCGAGCCATTGCTCCTTGGTCGGCTCCTTCCACCACGGAATGGGATTTGCCGTCGCGATTGACGTCATCGTAGCTCTCCCTGCTTGTGCCGGTCCTTTTGGCGGGCCGTGCGCGTTACAGAGTATGCTTCGATGCGGCAAATGTCGCAATCAATCGCCTGCGATCGCGCGGCGGCAGGCGCCGCGGTAAGCTACCGCCCTTGCCGACGCAGAAAGTCGATAAAGGTCGCCGCGAGCAGGCCTTCCTTCGCGTCCCAATCGGCGAAGGCTTCGTCGAGCGTCGCCCTGATCTCGGTGACGACCTCGTGGAATTCGGCATTGGGCATCAGCTGGTGGCAGGCAAAGCCGGCGGGTGGCGGATGCACCGGGTCCTTGCCGGGGCAAATGCAGGTCGGCATCGTCAGCGAGCGCAGCTCGGCGGGGCTGAGACCGATCACCGGGTGGTCTGCGCCGGCGTTGAAGGCGTCGCGCCAGCGCTCCATGCGGCTGATGAAATCGGCCGGGCTCATCGCCATCAGCGTGTTGCGGCTGGCGGGGTTGGCGGCGATGACCTCCTTCCAATGGTCGAGTTGGCACACCGCTGCCATGCCGCCCGCCTTCGCCGCCTCGATATGCGAGGTATAGTACTGGTTGGCGAGGTGCACCGCCGCGTGCGGGCCGCCGGTCACGCGCCACAACAGCAGCCCGCGCACCGCCTCGGGGTGGCGTAGCGCCAGGATCAGCGCCAGCCGGCATCCCGACGAGCTGCCGCCGATATAGGCCGGGAGCGCATCGAGCTTGCCCAGCAGCGCGTAGAGGTCTTCGGCCCACTCGTCGTTCTCGGACTCGCCGGTGATGGCGATGCCCGAGGCGCCGCAATTCCGCCGGTCATAAACGATGACGCGATATCCGGCTTCGGCGATCTTCTGCGCCAGCGGCTTGACCGAGACGCCGGCGCGACGCCCGCCCGGCTGCAGCGCGACGAAGGGACCCCGATCCCCGATGATTTCGTAATGGATGTCGACGCCGCGAATCTGCGTGACGGGCATGGTTTTCTCCCTGGTCGAAAATTGTTGGGCGCGATGCTAGCCGATCCGCGGCCGGCCCTCTACTCCGCCGGCGCGCGTCGCGCTTGCGCCAAGGCCGGCTCAGGCCCCGCCGTCAGCTGGCTGTCGATCTCCTCGATCGAGCGGCCCTTGGTCTCGATGCCGAACAGGAACGCAATGCCCGACAGGAACGACCAGAAGGCGAGGAAGATCATCGCCGGCACGATGAAGTCGAGCGACGCCTTGGGACTGACGAAATTCGACTGGCCGCAGATCAGCGCCAGGCCCAGCGGCCCGATCACCTTGCCCAGATTGCCGAGCCCATAGCCGAAGCCCATGCCGCTGGCGCGCAGCCCCGCCGGCCAGATCTCCGCCGAATAGGGGCCAATGATCGCGTAGGCGCCGTCGCCGAAGAAACGCTGCACCATCACGAACAGCCAGAACGCCGACACGCCGCCGATCGTCCCGTCGTAATAGAACCCGGCAAGACACATGAAGAGGCCGCCGCCCATGCCGACGAGAAACCCGGCGGGCCGCCGGCCGATCGCGTCGCTCGCATAGGAGCAGACAAGCCGCCCGACAAACCCGGTGACGCCGACCCAGATCATCAATGACGCCGCTTGCGCCGGGGTGATCTTGAGGATCAGCACCAAGAGCGTCGTCGCCCACATCAACAGGCCGATGCCGCTCGTCTGGCTGAGGCTCGTCAGCACCGAGACGATCATGCTGCGCGGGTATTTGAAGATTTCCGCCCATGGCGTGTGCGGCACTTCCTCGACCCGGTCGGGGAGCGTCACATCCTTGGCGTCGATCATCAGCGCCCAGGCGACCGATTTGCGCGCCTCCGCGACACGACCCTTGCGGATCAGCCAGCGCGGCGATTCCGGCACCCACGCGCGGATCAGCAACGTCATCAGCGCCGGCAACAGGCCGACCGCAAAGAGGCCGCGCCAGCCAAACACCGGCGCAAGAAACGCGCCCAGGAACGCGCCGAAAATATTGCCGAGCGGCAGGCACGACGTCACCAGCCCGCCGACCCAGCCGCGCTTGTAGGTCGGCACGAATTCCTGCACCAGCGGCAGATCGACCGCGAACAGCCCGGACACGCCAAAACCGACCAGAAAGCGGCAAACCGTCATATAGATCCAGCCGCCGGTATCGGGGGTCAGCGCCATGAGGCCGGTGGGGATCGAGAAATTGAGCGCCGTCAGGATGAACACCCGCCGTCGTCCGACCTTGTCGGCCATCCACCCCCAGAAGAACGCGCCCGGCACCGCGCCGAGGCCCGCCGACAGCAGCACCATCGCCGACTGGCCGAAGGTCAGCTTCCACGGGCCGACAATGAAGGCCAGCACATAGCCGATCAGGTAGAAATCGAAAAAGTCGAGCATGTCGCCGAGGATGGCAGCAACGACGATCTTCCACTGGTTGATCGTGAGCCGGGTCTGCCGCTCGATCATGTCCAACATGCGTGTTCCTCCCGAGATCACTCTTCCGCGTCGCCGCGGTTGCTGTTGCGACGTGATTCCGGCCCTGTTCGCATGTCGTGATTTGTCGCGACCATAGCGCAAAGCGCCGGATTCGCAAATTCTCTGGGAACCGGTATAAGCTCGCGGCCGAGCGGGCTCGCGGCGGATCCAGGCGCGACTCATCAGGCGAGGGAGCAAACGATGAAGCTATTGTATTTCAACGACTTCAAGCTTGGCGTGCTGAAGGGCGACGCCGTGGTCGACGTCAGCGCCGAGGTCGCGGGGATCGCCCATACCGGTCCTGGCGATCTGATGAACAACCTGATCGCGCAGTGGGACGGCTATAAGGGCCGGCTCGAAGCGGCGGTCGCGAAGGGCAGCGGCGTGCCGGTGTCGAGCGTGCGCATCCGTCCGCCAGTGCCCGGCCCGCGCACCATAGATTGCATGGCCGTCAACTACATGGAAGACGGCACGCGCAGCGCCCCGGCGCCGATCAACGCCTTCCACAAGAGCCCCTCGGCGATCATCGGCCAGGGCGACACGATGGTGCTGCCCGACGTGCCGGCCTCGATCTTCGAGGGCGAGGCGGAGATGGCCGCGGTCATCGGCAAGAAGTGCTCGAACGTCAGCGAGGCGAGCGCGCTCAGCTATGTGTTCGGCTACATGAACTTCATCGACGGCTCCGCGCGCGGTCTGCCGCCGCCGGGCAACGTGTTCTTCCAGATGAAGAGCCGCGACACCTTCGCGCCGATCGGCCCGTATCTCGTCACCGCCGATGAAATCGCGAACCCGCAGAAGCTGCAGATCCGCCTGTGGAACAACGGCGTCTTGATGCAGAACTTCAACACCGACGACATGGGCCACAACATTGCCAAGTCGATCGCCTGGCTGTCGTCGATCCACACGCTGCTGCCCGGCGACATCGTCGCCACCGGCACCAACCATCGCGGGCTCAACCCGTTCATGGAGGGCGACACGATCGAGCTAGAGACCGAAGGTCTCGGCCGGCTGAAGTTCAACATCAAGGACGAACTCAAGCGCAGCTGGGCGCGCAAGACCCGGCTGCAATGCCACGAAGAGGCCAAGGAGA
>JASHUW010000498.1 GCA_030039815.1 Alphaproteobacteria bacterium | reverse complement strand
AAGTGATCGACGCCGGCGATTTTTTTGATGCCGGCCACGACAATTCGATCCTGCTGCAAAACAGCAACGGCACGCCAATGATCTGGGAGATGCAGGGAGGAACCGTCCTCCAGGAAGTCACCCTGCCTGACCCCCCTTCCAGCTGGCAGCAAATCGTCGGGGTCGGCGATTTCTTCGGCACGGGCCGCAACGATACGATCGTCTGGCAGAATACCAATGGTGAAATCGGGTTGTGGGAAATGGACGGCGCGACGATGGCCAACTCCGTCGCGATCGGCAATCCTGGTTCCGGCTGGGAAGCCGTCGGCATCGGCGCGTTCTACGGAGGAACTCAGTCCGACATCCTGTTCGAAAACAGCAGCACCGGCGCGGCCGAGATATGGCAGATGAACGGCAACCAGATTGTCGCGACAAATTCGGTTGCGACCGGCACAGAGAACACGACGCTCGCCGATACGGTTGTCGGCTTCGGCGATATCTCTGGCTACCCGAGCTTCGGCGAACCGGCACCGTCGAGCACGGCCTCGGCCGGAAGCCCGGTTCAGCCGCCCACACAGAGCGGCAGCTCCACGCCTCTGCTACCGAACCAGCCTCTTACAACGGCCTACGCGCCGAGTACCCTGATCGGAGCCGCCTAAGCGGGCAGCTCCGCGTTAGCCAAGAAACGTCTTGATGTTCTCCGCCACATAGGCCTGGTCGTCCTCGGTCAGAAACTGGTTGATCGGCAACGACAGGATGCGATCGGCCTGTCGCTCGGTCACCGGGAAATCGCCTCGCCTGTGGCCCAGCTCCCGCGCCGCCGGCTGGAGGTGGATCGGAATCGGATAATGGATCGCCGTGCCGACGCCGTTATCGGCCAGATGTTTCTGCAGCTCGTCGCGCCGGTCGGTCTGGATCACGAAGACGTGGAAGGTGTTGAACTCGAAATTACGGTCGGGCGGGATGAACACCGGCGCATCCGCCAGCAGCTGCCGATAGTTCTCCGCATTCCGGCGGCGCCGCTCGATAACGCTGTCGAGACGCTTGAGGCGCACCCGCAAGAACTCGGACTGCAGCACGTCCATGCGCGACACCGTGCCCCAAACCGCTACCGTGTTGCGATCGATAAGGCCGTGATTGCGCAGCAGCTGGATCTTGCTGGCGATGGCATCGTCATCCGTCGTGACGAACCCGCCATCGCCGGCGGCGTTCAGGTTCTTCAGCGGATGCGCCGAAAAGCATGAGATGAGGCCGAACGTGCCGGCTTGCCGCCCCTCGTAAAGCGAGCCGACCGATTGCGCCGCGTCCTCGATCACGGCGAGGCCGTGTTTCTCGGCGAGCTGCATCAGCGGCCGCATGTCGGCCATCCGCCCGGTCAAATGCACCGGCATGATCGCCTTGGTGCGCGGCGTGAGCGCCGCCGCGACGGCATCGGGGTCGATGTTCTGGTCGTCGCGCACGTCAGCGAAGACGGGGGTCGCGCCCAGCAGAACGATCGCCGCGGTCGAGGCGACAAACGAGTTGGGCGGGGTGATGACCTCGTCGCCCGGCCCGATGCCGATTGCCTTCATGCCGAGGAGCAGCGCGTCGGTGCCCGAGTTCAGCGCGATCGCATGCTTGACGCCGATATAGTCGGCGAGTTCCTGTTCGAACTTGGCGACCGCGGCGTCGCTGACAAACTGTCCCGTCGTGAACACGTCCTCGACAGCGCCGAGGATCTCGCTGCGCTCCTCCTCGAACTGAGCGCGGAAATTCACATAGGGAACCTGGCGCATGCTCAGTTCTTTCCTCGATAGAAGTTGCGCACGACGTCGATCGCGTAGTCGATCTGCTCCGGCTCCAGATGCTGGTCGCACGGAAACGAGATGATCTCGGTTGTATGCCGGTCGGTGACTGGAAAGTCGCCCGCCTTATAGCCGAAATGCGCCAATCCGCGTTGTTGGTAGAGGGGGATCGGATAGTGGATTTTGACCTCGACCCCATGATCGACGCAGTGCTTGAACAGGGCGTCGCGATCCTCGGCGAAGACGATGTAGAGGTGGAAGACCACCTGCTTGCCGCGGGGCCGCGGCGGGATGCGAATCTGCGGGATCTGGCCGAGTCCGGCGTCGTAACGCGCGGCATTGGCGATGCGCTTCTTGGTGATGTCGTGGGTGCTGGGGATAAGCCAGTTCCCGACGATCGCCTGCACCGAGTCGAGGCGGCTGTTGTAGCCGAGCAGCTCGATTTCGTCCCGATTGATCAGGCCGTGGTTGCGCAGCAGGCGCAGCTTCGTCGCCACCGCATCGTCATTGGTGACGATGATCCCGCCATCGGCCCAGACATTGAGGTTCTTCAACGGGTGTAGCGAGAAGCCGCCGGCGATGCCCCAGGTGCCCGCGCGTTTGCCGCCGATATCCGCGAGGATCGCCTGGCAGGCGTCTTCGACCACCGGAATGCCGTGCCGCTCGGCGATCGGCATGAGCTTTTCCATGTCGGTCATGTAGCCGGTGAAATGCACCGGCATGATCGCCTTGGTGCGCGACGTGATCGCCGCCTCAATCTGATCGACATTCATGCAGAACGTATCGTCGCAATCGACAAAGACCGGCCGCGCACCGGTCTCGGCGATCGCCCCCACGGTGGCGATAAAGGTGTTGGCGGCGGTGATCACCTCATCGCCATAACCGACATCGACCGCGCGAAGGCCCAATTTCAGCGCATCGGTTCCCGAGCCGACGCCGATCGCGTGCTTGGTGCCGATCAGCTCGGCAAAGCGCCGCTCGAACTCGCCGACTGGCTTGCCCAGCGTGAAATCGCCGGTCGGCACGAAACGCCGCAATTCCTCGAGGATTTCGCTCGGATCGGCGAATTGCTGCGGCAAGTACGAGTAGCGAACTTTGAACATCGATTCGCAATATCCTGAAGGTCCGAGACGACGATGTGCAACGTCGCTCACATCGTCATCCGAAGCGCTGCGCGAGCAATTGTCGGGCCTTGTTCAGCTGCCTTGCCTGAACGATATCCCGTTCGTCCGCGACGCCGGCGAGCACGCGCCGCGTCCATCGTTCGGGCAAAAATTCGTTGAGCAGGATCAGGCACCAAAGCACGACCATCGAGGGGAAGAACAGATCGAGGCGTCTCGAGAAACTTGGGTCGGACGTCCGAAGCGCCTGCTCCACCTGTGTTCTATAGCGATGCCCCAACGACTCCGTCAAGGACATGCCCGGGTGCAGCATGACGTCGGCGACCGCCTTGGCGGGATCATCCCAGCCGAAATATTCGAAGTCGACAAAGGCCAACCGACCGTCCGGGCGACGCAGCGCGTTATGCGTGCCGAAATCCGAGGGGCTGAGCGCGCGAAGCTCGAGCGGCATGGGTTCGTCGAATGCGATTCCCGCCGCCGCGCACCCCGATCGCAGGCGCTCGATTGACCTTGTCGCCGCCGGCTTTAGCGAATCATCGATAAACGCGGCGATCTCGGTTTCCGGCGAGATCGATGCAACGAGACGATCAAGACGGGCGCCGACCTGCTCGGCAACCATTGAGGGCGAATAACAATGCGCCGACGCGCCTGCCAAGCCGCTCGCACCGTCACGCCCGCGCACTTGCTGCAAGCGAATAAAAAATTTTGCCATCTGGTCGACCTCGGCGGGCCCGGCGCCATGCGGCGCAACACCGTCGATCCACTCATAGATGGCACAGCGCCGTTCGAAGTCGGTGGCGATCGGTTGCGCCACCTCGCCGAAACCAAGCCCGGAAAGGAATTTGAGGGCGGCGTATTCTTGTTTCAGCCGGTCTTGCCGGCCTGCTTCCGGCGCATCGTAAAACTTGAGCAGCGCCCGATGTTGATCGCCGATCAGCTGAAAAACCCGGTTGTTGCCGCCGCGCCGAACCGGCAGGACAGAGCGGACGGGCCATCCGGCAAGCGGCGATGCGTAATCGACGACATCGCGCAATTCGCGGGGCAACCCCGTCAATGAAGCACCATCCGGGCTATGTCTCGCCAATGCGCCGCAACCCGCGGATAGGTCGCTTCACCCGTTACCCCGCGGGTAAAGAGGATGCCGGTCACCTCAAGCGGGAAGTCCGGATGCTCCAAGACCTCGGGCAGGTCATCGATAAAATAGTCCACCCCGAACTCGCGGATCAGGGCCACTTTCTCGCCACGCGTCGCGGTGAACCTCACCTTGTCGGGCGCGACGCCCAACCTGCCCGAATCGAAAAAACCCTGCGTGCGCATCCAGGTCAAGGCCGCTTCCCGCAGATTGATCCTGTCCGGGTCATAATGTCCGAACTCGGTCTTGTGGCTGACGATGACAATCTCACGGCCCAGCGCGCTGGCCCGGCGCAGAAAGGCATCGGCGCCATCGAACAGCACAGCGTCGGCGACCCCCTTGCCATACACCGCGCCCTGCAGCTTCCGCCACTTGAGCTCGCCGTCCTCCAGGCAGCGGAGCGCGCGACGGACCTCATCCTTGCCGCCGCGAAACCCCGCCTCGATCAGCCCGCGACGCTGCGCATAGGTGCGGAACACGTCTTCGTAGCTAATGAGCGTATTGTCGAGGTCGATCCCGATCCGCGCGCCGTTGGCCATTTGCGATCCTTCGGCCTCAGGCCGCGACCGCCATGCTCTCGCGGCACTGGGCGACGACTTGGTCGACCGGGCCGATCGCCTCGATCATGCCGCTCTTCAGAAAAACCGCGCGCCGGCACCACTGCGAAACCATCTCGAACGAGTGGGAGGCGAGAACGAGGATGCTCGATTGCGTTACAAACTCTTCCATTCGGCGCTGCGCCTTCTCGAGAAACTGTGTGTCTCCCGCCGTTAGCCATTCGTCAAGAATGAGAATTTCCGGACGAATACAGGTCGAGACGGCGAAGGCGAGACGGACCATCATGCCGGCCGAATAGGTACGCACCGGCATGTCGAAATAGGCACCAAGCTCGGTGAACTCGGCGACCTGCTCCACACGCTCCCGCATATCGCCCGGATGAATATCCATATACAGTCCGCGCAGAATAACGTTCTCGCGTCCGGTTGAATCGGCATCAAGCCCGACCGAGGAACTAAGGAGCGCCGTCGTGTGCCCGGTGATGTGCACGCGGCCGACGGTCGGCTTGTAGATGCCGGCGAGCACTTTGAGCAGCGTCGTTTTGCCGGCGCCGTTGGCACCGATCAGGCCGATCCGCTCGCCATTCTCGATGCTCAGCGAGATATCATGTAGCGCTCGCACCATGACGCGGTCACGTGCGTCGCGCGCTAGGTTGCCGCGCGTCGAGCCGGCGATCAGCAGCTTCTTTAAAGAGCGAGCGCCGGCCTGATAGATCGGAAACTCGACCGAAACATTACGCAGGTTGATCGAAGCCATTGGCCGCTGCTGATGGGTCAAGGAAGCGACGCCCGCGTGGCGCGCCGCGACGGCCATAGCATAGGGTTTCGAGCTCTGTCGAGGGCGCGATGCCGCAAACCCTGCGTCAGGGGCGCGCCTTGCTCCAGCCGTCATCGGCAAGCACCAAGGGGTCCCACGCCGGCGCGAGATCGGCGCGGCGCGCTGAACCGGTCTCGCGGTAGAGGGTGCGCGCTTCGCTCGCCGGGCCGCGGCGTATGCCAAGAGCCAGCACCTCGACCGTGCGCTGCCAGGCCCCCTGCGGCACGATGACGACATCGCCCAGCCTGACGGCATGATTGGGCTTAGTGACCGCGATGCCGTTGACGTTGACCACGCCCGCCACGCACAGCCGCGCCGCGAGCGAGCGGCTCTTCGCGAAGCGTGCGAACCACAGCCATTGATCGAGCCGTCGGCTCGCTCTGTCGGAAAAAGTGTCGCGCCCGCCGCTCACGCGAATTTCAGCTGCTTCAGTTTGGCGAAGGGATGGCCCTCTTGCGTCACGTTGCGGCGCGACGCGCGGCGCGGTCGATCCTGCAAGCGTCGCGGCCGTGCGACGAACAGTTCCGCCCCATCGCGGATCAGCGCGCGATACCCGAGATCCGTCAGCAAACGCCGCAAATCGCCCGCCGCAACGCCGGCCAGCGCGGCCAACTCGGGGCCAGCCGCGAACGGGCCGGCCTTGGCCCGCTCACGCGCCGCGGCCGAGAAGCGTTCCAGCCGGTCGGGGCGCAGCGCCAAGCCGCCAACGACCCGTCGCCCGAGCGCGTCATAAAACGATGGCGGCAGCGCGGGATCGACAAAAAGCGCCTTGCCCAGCGAACGAGCGCCGGGAAGTCGCGGCGCCACCCTGCCCTGCCGCACGGCCCAAAGCAGCGCCCGGAACCTCACGGCGTCCACGCCGAGCAGCGGCTCGACATAGACGCTCTCGGCCCCAAACCGCACACCGACCCGCGCCAGCTCGCGCCGGCTCGCCCGGTCGAGCGCCCGCAGCTGTTCGGCAGCCGCCTCGCTTGGCAAGCAGCCGAGCGCGTCGACCAGTTGAAACGCCAGACCGCGTGCAACGCCGCCCAGCGGCAGATCACGCAGCGCGAAAAGCGGCGCGAGGCGCCGCTCCACCTCACCCTTCACAAAGGCCTGCAGTCGCCGGCGCACGCCTTCGCGCGCCGCCCCTTCGAGGAAATCGCCGGCCGAAACCTCAACACGCGGCGTCAGCAGCCCATCGCCGGCGACCAGCCGCCCGACGATACCGCCCCGCCAGGCGAGATTGCCCACCGGATCGAGCGTGAACGTCGCGTCGCCATCCGCCGCCAGCCGCCGCGCCCGCTGCGCGATTTCACCGCGCAGCACCCGATTGGCCGCCGTCGCCAGCATTCGCGATTCGGTGCTGTCGCTGGCGTCGGGAATAAAGCGAAACCCGTCGAGCCGCCCGACATAGCTGCCCTCGACCTTTACCTCGCCCGCTGCGTCGACCGACGCCAGCAATTCGTCGTCGCCGGCCATGCGCCGCACCAGAAGGGCCGAGCGGCGGTCGACAAAGCGTTGGGTGAGGCTTTCGTGCAGCGCGTCCGACAGCCGATCTTCGATGCCGCGGGCGCGCTCCTGCCAATCGGCCGCGCCCTCGACCCAGTCGGCGCGATGGGTGATGTAAGTCCAGGTGCGGATATGCGCGATGCGCATCATCAGCGTGTCGATGTCGCCGTCGACGCGGTCGAGCTGGGCGATCTGCGATGCGATCCACGGCGTCGGCAGCCGCTCATTCGGTCCCGCAAGATGCAGGAAGCACTGCGCGACGAACCGCGCATGACTGTCGCTCATCATCTTGCGGAAGTCGGGGATCTGGCAAACCTCCCAGAGCAACCGTATCGCGCCAGGGTTGGTCGCCAGGGCCGCGACGTCGGTATTGCGCGAGAGTGCTCGCAACACCTGATGGTCGTCGGCGTCGCGGGTCTGAATGAGGCCCGGCGCCGGCGGCGGCTCGTCGAGGCTGTTGAGCAATGCCCCCATCGAATTGAACCGCAGCGCGGCGTTGCGCCATTGGACGCGTGTCAACGGCTCGAATTTGTGCGCCTCGACAGCGCTGACGACCTCTGGATCGAGCGGCCGCTCGTCGGCCGTGGTACCGAACGTGCCGTCGTTCATATGGCGGCCGGCGCGGCCCGCGATCTGCCCGATCTCGGCGGCGGAAAGGCGCCGCAGCCCGCGCCCGTCGAACTTAGCCAGGCGGGCGAAGGCGACATGGTGGAGATCCATGTTGAGGCCCATGCCGATCGCGTCGGTGGCGACCAGGTAGTCGACCTCGCCGGCCTGGAACATGCCGACCTGGGCGTTGCGGGCGCGCGGGCTCAAGGCCCCGAGAACGATCGCCGTGCCGCCACGCTGTCGCCGCACGAGTTCCGCCAGCGAAAACACGTCGGCGATCGAGAAGGCGATGACGCCGGAGCGCGGCGGCAGCCGCGTCACCTTCTTGTGGCCGGTATAGGAGAGCGTCGAGAAGCGTGGCCGGCTGATGTGCACGGCATCGGGCACCAGGCGACGCAGCAGCGGGCGGATCGTATCGGCGCCGAGAAACATCGTCTCCTTGAGACCCCGCGCGTGCAGCAACCGCGCGGTGAAGACATGGCCGCGCTCACGATCGGCGCAGAGCTGGATTTCGTCGACCGCGAGAAACTCGACCAGCCGGTCCAGCGGCATCGATTCGACCGTGCAAACGAAATAGGACGGATTGGGCGGCAGGATCTTCTCTTCGCCGGTGATCAGCGCCACCGCGCGGGCGCCTTTCAGCTTCACCACGCGATCGTAGTTTTCCCGCGCCAGAAGACGTAGCGGGAAGCCGATCATGCCGCTCTGGTGATCGAGCATGCGCTCGATCGCCAGATGGGTCTTGCCCGTATTCGTCGGCCCCAGGATCGCGACCAGGCGCGAAGCGGCGCTCAGCGTTGCCATGACAAAAAAGTGCGGTCGCCGGGCCGGCAGGGCAAGTGGAAACGTAAAGTGAAGCGATGCCGCGTTGTCGCTGCGGCGCCGTTGCGTCCGCTGCGCGACCCGCGCCTGACATCGAATACGTCGCCGCATAAAGCACTTCTTTAGGAAACCGATGGTAGAGCAGCGGAGCAAACCGGCTCGGCGAGATCATCGGTTCCATGCGGCGCAACGATACGACCCTGCTCGACGACTACTGCCTGCAGCTCGGCTCGCTGCTCGAGCGGCGGCATACCGAGCACGCGCTGACCGCCGCTCGGCACAACGCCGTAGAAGCCGCCCGGCTTGCCGAGGAGGCCATGGTGCAGGCGCAGACCGCCGATCGCGCCAAGACCAATTTCCTCGCCAATGTCACGCATGAGTTGCGGACGCCGCTCAACGCGATCATCGGATTTTCCGAAATCATCCAGTCGGGTGGCGGCATGGGCGACCACGCCGCCTACGGTAAATACATCCACGAGGCGGGGACGCGTCTGCTGACGATGATCAACGACGTCCTGACCCTCGCGCGCATTGAAGCGGGCAAGGTCGAACTCGACGAGCAGGTCGTCACGCTGGGCGAGGTGATCGGCGCTTCGATCAGGGCGGTTTCGGCAGAAGCCGTGGCGAAATCGGTCACGATCATCGATGAAGGGGGCACCGACGCCCTCATCCGCCTCGACCCCAACCGCATGAAGCAGGTTTTTGTCCACCTGCTCTCGAATGCGGTGAAGTTCAACCGCGAAGGCGGCACCGTCCGGGTCTCCGCCGCGCTCGATCGTCCCGGTGCGCTGACCATACGCGTCAGCGACACCGGCCGCGGCATCCCACCCGACCATTTGAGCCGCGTCTTCGAGCCGTTCAGCCAGGTCGAAGACCATCTCACCCGTGAGAACGATGGCGTCGGCCTGGGCCTGCCCCTCGCCCGCGCGATGACGCGCATGCACGGCGGCGACCTGGCGCTCACCAGCCAGGTCGGCGTGGGCACGACCGTCGAAATTTCGCTTCCCGCCCAGCGCCTCAACCCAAACAGCCCGGGATGACCGTGATGACGCAATTTGTGATCCCTATGGCCGACGAGGCCGAACCCATTGGCCGGGTCATCGCCGTCTCGGCGGCGCAGCTGGTCGTCTTGCTGCAGCCGGCGAAGCCCGGGGCCCCGCCCCGTGAGCCGCTGGCGATGGCTGCGCTGGTCAAGATCCGCACGCGCACTTCGGTCGTGTTCGGCATGGTGAGCAGCCTGCGCGTGCCCTTACCCTCGGTCGCGACACCAGACGACGATCTTAAGATCGTCGAGATCGAGTTGATCGGCGAAACGTCGTTCAGCCCGTCGGGCAGAACCGACGGCTTCCGCCGCGGCGTTTCCGTGTTTCCCGCCCTTGAAGACCCGGTCTTCGTCGCGACCCCCGACGATCTGGCGCAGGTTTATGCACCGCCGCGCGAAGCAGCGATCCCCGTCGGCTCGATCCACCAGGACACCGACGTTCCGGCCTTCCTCTTGGTCAACGACCTGCTCGGCAAGCATTTCAGCATCGTCGGCACAACCGGCTCCGGTAAATCCTGCGCGGTCGCGACGATCCTGCGCTCGGTGATCCAAAAGAACCCGCACGCCCACGTCATCCTGCTCGACCCGCATTGCGAATACGCCCACGCCTTCCCCGAGGAAGCGATCGTGCTGAGCCCCGGCGACGGGCTGCACCTCCCTTATTGGCTGTTCAATTTCGACGAGCTGGCCGAAATCGTGGTGGGCGAGACCAGCCACCGCGCCGAACAGTGGAAGATACTCAGCGAGGCCGTGCTAAGCGCCAAGCTCGCCTTCCTTGGTAAGACGCCGACCGACCGTCATTGCAGCGTCGATACGCCGATGCCCTACCGGGTATCGGATCTCGTCCGCTATCTCGATCATGCGATGGGCTCGCTCAATCGGCCCGACAGTGTCGCTGCCTATCAGCTGGTCAAGACCCGCTTGCTGGCGCTGCAGAATGACGTCCGGTTCGGCTTCATGTTCGGCAACACCCTGACGCTGCGCGACGAGATGTCGGACATCCTGGCGCAACTTTTCAGGATTCCGGTGAGCGGCAAGCCGATCACCATCCTCGACCTGTCGGGCGTGCCGTCGGAGGTACTGAACGTCGTGGTGTCGGTGATCTGCCGGCTGACCTTCGATTTCTCGGTGTGGAGCGACACGCAGATGCC
>JASHUW010000497.1 GCA_030039815.1 Alphaproteobacteria bacterium | reverse complement strand
CGCGGCGGCCGCCCAGCCGGCGGAGTAACATGCGACTTTCGCTCGCCAATTTTGTCTCGTCTTTCCCGCGAAAGCGGGAATCCAGGGCCGCTGTTCCGTCACCTGCCCTGGGCCCCCGCCTTCGCGGGGGCGACGAAAGAAATTAAGCCAGCTGGATAAATGCGCCGCCTCTTCTACCTCCTGCCGGTCGTCGTCTTCACGCTGATGGCGGCGGGGTTTTATATCGGCCTCGGCAAGGACACCAACGTGCTGCCGTCGCCGCTCATCAACGAAGAAGCGCCGCAATTCTCCCTGCCGCCGCTGCCGGGCCATGACAAGGGCTTCTCGACCGCCGACCTCAAGGGCCATGTCAGCCTGGTCAATGCCTTCGCTTCGTGGTGCGCGCCATGCCGCATGGAGCACCCGGTGTTGAACGCGCTCGCCCAGACCAAGCGCGTGCCGATCTACGGCATCGACTACAAGGACCAGAGCGACGCCGCGCTCGACTGGATCGCCGCGCTCGGCAACCCGTACACCCAGATCGGCGCCGACAGCGGCAAGGTCGGCATCGAATGGGGCGTCTACGGCGTGCCCGAGACCTTCCTCGTCGATCAGGAGGGGCGCATCCGCTACAAGCATGTCGGCCCGCTTTCCGAGGACGACATCAAGAACACGATCCTGCCGCTCGTCGCCAGGCTGGAGAAATGAGCTTGCGCCCGCGCGACGTCCTTTCTTTCGCCTTGGCCGGGCTTGACCCGGCCATCCACGTCTTCCGCCTCGCCGCTTGCCAACAAAGACGTGGACCCCCGGGTCAAGCCCGGGGGAGGCGAGTGTTTATGGGCGTAAGTCATGCCTTCCTGGCGTTTGCCATCCTTCTCTGCCTCACTCTTCCCGCTCATGCCGTGCGCCCCGACGAGATGCTGAAAGACCCGGCGCTGGAGGCTCGTGCGCGCGAGATCGGCCAGGAATTGCGTTGCCTGGTCTGCCGCAACCAGTCGATCGACGATTCCGACGCCGACCTCGCGCATGATTTGCGCGTGCTGGTGCGCCAGCGGCTCACCGCCGGCGACACCGACCGGCAGGTCATCGACTACATCGTCTCGCGCTACGGCGATTTCGTGCTGCTGAAGCCGCCATTCAAATACGACACCTACCTGCTCTGGCTCGGACCTGGGCTGATCCTGCTGGCCGGGCTGTGGGGGCTCGGCCGCTACCTGCGCCGCCAGGCCGGGATGGCCGGCCCGCCGCCGCTATCGCCCGATGAGGAACGCCGGCTCGCGCAGATCCTCAAGGACGGCGCCGAGCCCAAGGGCACACCATGAGCATGGGTCTCGCCATCGCCCTGCTCGGGCTGACGACGCTCGCGGTGGCGCTGCTGCTGGGGCCGCTGCTGCTGCGCGGCCGGGTGGCGGAAGCGCGCGACGCCTACAATCTCGCGGTCTATCGCGACCAGCTCGCCGAGCTCGAGCGCGATGTCGAGCGCGGCATCCTCTCGGCCGACGAGGCCGAGGCGGCGAAAGCCGAGATCGGCCGCCGCATCTTGGCGCTGACCCCTGCCGCCGCGCCGCGAGCCGCCTCGTCGCGGCCGCTCGTCATCGCCGCCGTCGCGATCCTCGCCCTGCCGTTCGCCGCCTGGACGCTCTACTGGGATCTCGGCTCGCCGAGCCGGCCCGACGAGCCGCTTGCCTCGCGCCACGCGGCGGACACGCAGACCGCGCAAAACGGCAACCCGCATGTCGACATGGCCGACGCGGTCCAGAAGCTGACCGCGCATCTCCAGGCGCATCCCGACGATCTCGAAGGCTGGCTGCTGCTCGCCCGCTCCGACCTCGACCTCAACCGCTATGTCGACGCGGTCGAGGCCTACCGCCATGCGGCCGACCTCTCGGGGCAGAAGCCGGAGATCGTCGGCGATTGGGGCGAGGCGCAGGTGCTCGCCGCCGGCGGCACCGTCACCGCCGAGGCGAAAAAGGCATTCGAGACCGCCCTCGCCGACAAGGAAAGCGCGCCGCGCTCGCGCTATTACCTCGCGCTCGCCAAGCTGCAGGCCGGCGACGCGAAGGGCGCGCTGCAGGACTGGGTCGATCTCGAAGCCGATTCACCCACCGACGCCGAGTGGCTGCCGTTGCTCCGCCGCAAGATCGCCGACGCGGCGAAATCGCTCGGGCTCGACCCGGCGACGTTGAAGACCTCGTCGGGCGCGCCGCGCAAACCGCCGCCGCCTGAGGCCGCCGCCAACCCGCCGGCGCAACCCGCCGCCCCGGCCGAGAGCGGCACCAACATGCCATCCGCCGCCGAAGTCAACGAGACCGCCAAGGCCACCGCCGGCATGTCGGCGCAGGATCGCCGGGCGATGATCGAGGGCATGGTCGGCAAGCTCGCGGCGCGGCTCCAGCAAAACCCCGACGATGCCGCGGGCTGGACCCAGCTCGGCCGCTCCTACATGGTGCTGAACCAGCCCGACAAGGCGGCCGACGCCTATGCCCATGCCGCGAAGCTCAAGCCCGCCGATGTCGACCTGAAGCAGCAATACGCCGACGCGATCGTCGCCGCGAGCGGCGGCGATGATCCGCCCGGGGAAGCCGTGGCGCTGTTCCGCCAGGTGCTCGACGCCGACCCGCAAAACGCCGAGGCGCTGTGGTATGTCGGCATCGCCGAGGCCAGCGCCGGCCACGCCCAGACCGCGCACGATCTGTGGACGCGGCTCCTCGCGCAGCTGCCGCCCGAGGCGCCGATCCGCCAGCAGGTGCAAGACCGGATCGCCGGGCTGAAATTGGACTCGAAATAGAAAGCGTGTCGTCCCGGCGCAAGCCGGGACCCACCTTTCAACTGTTGCTGCATCGGATAAGTGGGTCCCGGCTTGCGCCGGGACGACACACTGGGATTAAAGGCTCAGCCCATAGAACTTTGTCGCGGTGCCCGAGAACAGCGCGCTCTTCTCGGCGGCCGAACAGCCGGCGGCGATGCGCTTGAACGCGTTCCAGAACACCTGGTAGCTGCCGCTCCCCTTGTCGACCGGGAAATTGCTTTCGAACATCGCGCGCTCCGGGCCGAACGCGGCGACGCAGGCCTCGATATAGGGCCGCCACAGCCCCGCCAGCGTCTCCGACGACGGCGGCTCGGGCTGCTCGTGCACATCGAAGCCGAACATGCGCATGCCCAGCCCGCCCAGCTTGATGTAGACATTGGGGCAACCCGCCAGCTCCTTGATGCGCGCGCTCCATTCGGCGAACACCTCGTCGCGCTTGCCCTTGTAGCGGCCGAGCCCGATCGCGCCGCCGACATGGTCGAGCACGATCTTCTGCGCCGGAAACGCGCGCGCCAGGTCGATCAGCTCGCCCAGCTGCGCGTGATAGCACCAGGCGTCGAACGTCAAACCCAGCCGGCCCAGCGCCGCGAACCCCTCGCGCACCTGGGGATCGACCAGCATCCCCTCGGGCCGCAGGATCGGCGACCCCCAGGCCGACTGGTCGGGATGCGTCGCGGAGATGTAGCGGATGCCCTTGAACCTGCCCCCTCGCCCGCCGCCCGCGTCGATTTGTGCCGCCAGCACCTTCTCGGCCGCGCCGCCGAGCG
>JASHUW010000496.1 GCA_030039815.1 Alphaproteobacteria bacterium | reverse complement strand
GCACCACCGCCATGTTGAGCGCCTCGAAAGTGGTGCCCTGGTTCGACCCGCCGTCGCCGGTGAACGATACCGCGACATTGCCGGTGCCGAGCGTCTTCGCGGTGAGCGCCGCGCCGATCACCAGCGGCGGGCCGCCGCCGACGATGCCGTTGGCGCCGAGCATCCCCTGGTCGAGGTCGGCGATGTGCATCGAGCCGCCTTTGCCGCCGCACAACCCGCCCCGTTTGCCGAACAGCTCTTGCATCATGCCGGGGACGTCGCACCCTTTGGCGATCGAGTGACCGTGTCCGCGATGCGTCGAGGCGATGTAGTCCTTGGGGCCGAGATGCATGCAGACGCCGACCGCGGACGCCTCCTCGCCGGCATAAAGATGGACAAAGCCTGGGATGCCGCCTTTCGAGAATTCCTCCTGCACGCGCTCTTCGAAGCGGCGGATCGTCACCATCGAGCGATAGGCCCGGATCAGCTCTTCGCGGCTTAGCTGCACGATCATCCTCCCCGCTTTGGCGCGCTTATCGGCGAAGCATGGTCCCGCCGCGGCGGGAACTCAACGGTGTCGCGACAGATGGCTTCGACCCGGTCGAGCTGCGCTGCGATGTCTCACCGAGAGTCGCCTTGCTCGATTGATAGAAAATAGATAAATTTTTAACGACCTTTGTATTTGCCAGCCGAAGACTATTGCCGCACGTTGTCAGTGCTGTTTAGCGCAAGGTCACGACAGAAAATATTCACCATTATTTAACTACGGCAACTCGGCGTGGCAAGCGAGGTACTAAATGAGCGGAACGACGGTAGTATCTTTTCGACCGGAGGCGAATACCAACCCGCGGTTCGTCTTTCACTCGGTGATCGACGGCATCTGCAATATGGCGTGGGATGATCTCGACAGCGACGAGGTCATGCGGGTCGCCACGGCGTACTACTTCTTCTCCGTGCAGTTCCGCGAAAGCCTCGAAGTCGCGCGGCAGCGTCACCCTGATGACGGAAAGCTCGCCGAGCTGTGGGAGGGTGAGTGCGAGACCGACAACCTCTCGCCCTGGCCAGGGATCGCCACCGCGGGCGAGCGGATGAACCACGACGAGTTTATGCGGCGGGTGCTGGAATTGCATCCCGCAGGCCGCGACCGCCGGCTCATCGAGACCGGGCTATCCTATCTACAGAAGACGCGCGCGATGGATCCGGCGGCACGCGCCGCCAGCATCTCCAGCTATGAGGATGGCGGTCTCAGCCGCGTCTTTGGCGCGATGCTGCGGGCGCCGAACTGGTATGGCAGCGGCCAGCACGCTTTTCGCTTTTTTCTCGAGCAGCACATTCTCTTCGATAGCGACGACGGAGCCGGACACGGGCTGTTGAGCCGCCACTTGCCGGCGGACGACCGCGTGTTGCCGCTTTGGATCGCGTTCCGCGACCTGCTGGCGGTCGCCGTGCCGAAGCTGGCGAGGGTCGGCGCGGTCACTCGGCGTAGATCGCGAGCGCCCGTCTTCCTGCGCCCGGCGCGCGCGATGTGAAGCCACGCAACGCAAAGTTCACCCGTCGGGGGAGACCATGCGCGTCGGTCGGGTTCGATAGGAGGGTCGGAGCAGTGCGCAACGAGACGCTTGCGATCCACGGTGGTTATGACGGCGATCCGGCGACCAAGGCGGTGGCGGTGCCGATCTACCAAACCGCAGCCTATGAGTTCGATAGCGCCGAGCATGGCGCCGCCCTGTTCAACCTCGAAGCGGCCGGGTTCCGCTACAGCCGCATCAACAACCCAACCGTCGATGTGCTCGACAAGCGCGTTGCCGCACTTGAGCGCGGTGTTGGCGCGCTGTGCGTGGCGTCAGGCCAGGCAGCGCTTCACTATGCGCTGCTCAACCTGACCGAAGCCGGTGCCAATTTCGTGACCGTGCCGCAGCTTTACGGCACGACGCATACCCTGTTCTCACACCTCTTTCCGAGCTTTGGCATCGAGGTGCGCTTCGCCAAATCGGACAGCCCGGCCGATGTCGAGCCGCTGATCGACGGCAACACCCGCGCGGTGTTTTGCGAGAGCGTCGGCAACCCGGCGGGCAATATCTGCGACATCGCCGCGCTCGCCGAGGTCGCGCATGCCGGCGGCGTGCCGCTCGTCGTCGACAATACCGTGGCGACACCGATCCTGTTGCAGCCGATCGAGCACGGCGCCGATGTGGTCGTCCATTCGCTGACCAAGTTCATGGGCGGGCACGGCACGACGCTCGGCGGCGCGATCGTCGATGGCGGCAAGTTCCCGTGGAAGCGACACGCCGAGCGTTTCCGGCAGTTTTGCGAGCCTGATACTTCGTATCACGGGCTCGTCTACGCGGATCATTTCGGTCCGAGCGCGTACATAGCGCGTTGCCGCAGCGTCTATCAGCGGACCACCGGCGCGGTGCTGTCGCCGCTCAACGCGTTCCTGCTGCTGCAAGGCGTCGAGACAGTGGCGCTGCGCGTCGAGCGGCATGTCGAGAATGCCCGCCGCGTCGCCGAATTCCTGCGGGATGACAAGCGCGTCGCCTGGGTCAACTATGTCGGCTTCCCCGACAGCCCGTATCACGTCCTCGCCGAAAAGTATCTGGGCGGCAAAGCCTGCTCGCTGCTGACCTTTGGCACGCCGGGCGGGTTCGAGGGCGGCAAGCGCTTCTACAACGCGCTCAAGCTGGTCAAGCGCCTAGTCAATCTCGGCGACGCCAAGTCGCTCGCCTGCCACCCGGCCTCGACCACGCATCGCCAGATGCCGCCCGACGTGCAGCTCAAGGCCGGCGTGCGGCCAGAGATGATCCGCCTCTCGATCGGCATCGAGCATATCGACGACATCATCGCCGATCTCGACCAGGCGCTCGAGGTGTCGGTTTCTCGGACGGCCAAGGCTTAGGCGATGCCGCTGCTGTCGTTCGACCCCCGGCGCTCCGACGCGATCGTTGTCGGGCTCGTCAACAACATGCCGGACCCGGCGCTCAAGACAACGGAGTGGCAGGTCCGCGACTTGCTGTCCCGTGCCGCAGGGTCACGCGCCGTGGTGCTGCGCATCTTCTCGCTGCCCGAAGTGCCGCGCTCCGCCATGGGCCGCGACTACGTCCGACAAAATCATGAAGATATCGGCGCGCTGCGGCGCGACGGGGTCCATGGGTTGATCGTCACCGGCACCGAACCGAAGGCCGCACGCTTCGAGGACGAACCCTATTGGGGCGCGCTCGCCGATCTGATCGATTGGGCCGAGGCGCACACTGCCTCGACAATCTGGTCCTGCCTGGCCTCGCATGCCGCGGCCTACCGCCTTGACGGGATCGCGCGTCAACCGCTCGATGGCAAAATGTTTGGCGTGTTCGATTGCGAAGGGGCGACTGATCACCCGCTCGTGGCCGGATTGGGCGCTTGGAAGACGCCGCATTCGCGCCTCAACACGGTTTCCGAGGGGGATTTGGAGCGCGCCGGCTATCGGGTCTTGTCCCGCTCCGCCAAGGCCGGCGTCGACATGTTCATCAAAGAGCGCAACAGCCTCTTCGTGTTCCTGCAAGGCCACCCGGAATACGATGCGATAGCGCTCTTTGGCGAGTATCGTCGCGATGTCCGCCGCTTTCTTGCCGGTGAAAGCGAGCGTTATCCCGAATTGCCGCACGGTTCATTCGACGAGGAGGCGAGCGCACTGCTGCTCGGCTTCCGCGAGCGAGCCTTGACTCGGCGAGATATTGCCTCGCTCGAGCTGTTTCCCGCGGCAGCGGTCGGTCGCCAGCTGACGGCACCGTGGCGCGACGCGGCGACGCGAATTTATACGAACTGGCTGGCCTTTCTGGAGACAAGCCGCATGCGGCGTGTCGGCGCGCCGCTTTCCGCGCCAGAGCCTGCCGTGCTGACCTATGCCTGAGCACCGCGTCGCAGCACCGCGATCGCGGTGATTACCAATCCATTTGCGACCATGTAGCGGCCATGAAACGTCGCTGGTACGCCCAGTGGCGGTCTTAACAGCAACCGCGCCTCGAAGACGCAGGCGTCCGCGTCGATCGCGACCTGCGCCTCCTCGAACCCGAGCCAGCGCCGGGTCAGCGGAAACCATGCTTTGTAGACGCTCTCCTTCGCGCTGAAGATCAGGCGATCCCAGTGGATGCCGGCGGGCGCGGCGGCGACCCAGGCGCGTTCCGCGTCATCGAGCACTCTCGCCGCGACGCGTGCTTCGATCGCGGCATCGGGCTCGGCGTCGATGCCGATCGTCAGCACCTCGTCCGCGCGGGCGACGGCCGCGGCGCGATAGCCTTTGCAATGCGTGATGCTGCCGACAATCCCGGTTGGCCATAGTGGTTCGCGCTTGTCGCCGCGCAGGATCGGACCGGTGGGCAGGCCGAGATTCCGCAGCGCCTGCCGCGCACAGGCACGCGCCGTCGCGAATTCGGCACGTCGCGCCACGACCGCCCCCGCGATCAAGGGCTCCTCCTCGGGCAGCGGTGCGGCGTCGGTGTCC
Source organism: Alphaproteobacteria bacterium (assembly GCA_030039815.1). Classification (GTDB taxonomy): domain Bacteria; phylum Pseudomonadota; class Alphaproteobacteria; order ATCC43930; family CGMCC-115725; genus DATARH01. Next base: position 47 of record JASHUW010000496.1, on the reverse strand, counting down.
GCGCCGAGCTGGTCGACGGCGTTGACTTGCGGCGGCATCAGGGTCTC
>JASHUW010000495.1 GCA_030039815.1 Alphaproteobacteria bacterium | reverse complement strand
TGGATCGCCTGGGCGAGCAGCGCCGACTGGTTGAAGCGGCGGCCGAGCAAGCGTGTCCAGTGCAGCGGCACCGGCATCAACAGATCGGCGTCGGCCATTACGTCGCCGCCGGCGCGCCGCATCCAGCGCCCGAAGGCGCCGGCGAGATGCGTCTGGTCGCCATGCTTCAGCCGCAGCACGAGGCCCCGGCTGTTCTTGTCGTAACGCAGCACCGAGCGCGCCCGGTCCCAGCTCGGTTGCTGGCGCGCGCAGTCGCCGCAGATCGCGCCCTCGCCCATCGGATGCGGGAACGGCAGGCCGCAAATCGCGCACCATGGCGGCGCAAAGAAATTCATCCCGGCCCAGCACGAGCCGCACAGCGCGTCGATCTCGCCGACCGGCGCGCCGCAATTGAGGCAGCGCGGCGGCAGCACGCCGTCGACGACGGCGCGTCCCAAGCGACGCAAGGCGGTGGGGAGGGTTGCGGCAAGCTGCATCGCCACCCATCATCGAGGCGTCGCGCCCCGCGTCAAGCCGCAACCGATGGAAGAGACGACCGCCCCGCTGTTCGACCGCCGCGCCTGGCGCGCGCATCGCGACCGCGCGACCAGGCGCCCGGGCGGCGGCGCCGATTTCCTGCACCTCGAGGTCGCCGAGCGGCTGATCGACCGGCTCGACCTCGTCAACCGCGACTTCGGCGCGATCCTCGATCTCGGCGCGCGCGACGGCGCGCTGTCCCGGATGCTGGCCGGGCGCAAAGAGGCTGAAACCATCGTCGCCGCCGAGCCCGCAGCGCGGCTGCTCGCCGGTGCGCCGACGCCGCGTGTCTGCGCCGACCCGGAGCTGATCCCGTTTCGCGACGCGAGCTTCGACCTCGTCGCGAGCTGCCTCGCCCTGCACTGGTGCGCCGACCTGCCCGGCACGTTGGTGCAAATCCGCCGCGCGCTGAGGCCCGACGGGCTGCTGCTCGCGGCGCTGTTTGGCGGCCATACGCTGGTCGAGCTGCGCACCGCGCTGTTCGAAGCGGAGCTCGCCGCGGAAGGCGGGGTCAGTCCGCGCGTCTCGCCGACCGTCGAATTGGGCGACGCCGCCGGCTTGCTGCAGCGCGCCGGGTTCGCGATGCCGGTCGCCGACAGCGAGACGATCACCGTCACCTACCCCGACCTGTTGGCGCTGCTGCGCGACCTGCGCGGCATGGGCGAGACCAACGCGCTCACCGCCCGGCGCCGCTTCTTGAGCCGGGCGACGCTGGCCCGCGCCGCCGCGATCTACGCCGAGCGCTTCGCCGGCCCCGACGGGCGCATTCGGGCGACGTTCGATATCCTGTTCCTCACCGGCTGGGCGCCACATCCGGACCACAAGACGCCGCGCCCCGGCCCACGCCGGCGGATCGCGTAAAACGGCATTTTCGCTGTTATGCGCCGGAATGGGGCGCGGAGCTTTCAGGCAAGCCATTGTGAAACTTGATACTTTCGCCAAGTTGGGCTGGCGAAAACAGCGAAATAACAGCGAGATAACAGCGCAGGAACAGCGGCCGAAACAGCGAGCCATCACGTGGAACAGCAGATTTTCGCTGGTTGACAGGGTCATGGGTTGTCTGCGCCGTGACCACGTTGCGCCGCGATACAGATAGCGCAATTCTCGATTTTGTCAAGAACAAATGAAGAACATGCCCGCGTGCCAGTCACGCCCTTCCGGTATTCATGCGCTCCCCGGCGAAAGCCGGGGCCCACTCTTCGTTCGTTCGAACAGTCGACAAGTGTATCCCGGTTTTCGCCGGGACGCGGCGACAAGCGTTCCGGCGCCCCGATTTGCTTCAGCCCCAGAGGTCGGTGGTCACGCCCTAAAGCAAATCGCGCAGCATCGCGACGAGCGGCTTGTCGGCCGGCGGCATCGGATACTCGGAGAGCTGCGCCGGGCGGACCCATTTCAATCGCTGGCCCTCGCGCGCGGTGGCGATGCCCCGCCATTTGCGGCAGACGTAAAGCGGCATCAGCAGGTGAAAAGCCTCATAGGCGTGCGAGGCGAAGGTGAAGGGCGCGAGGCAGCTTTCATGCGTGCTGATCCCGAGTTCCTCGTCGAGCTCGCGGATCAGCGCCGCCTCCGGCGTTTCGCCCGGCTGCACCTTGCCGCCGGGGAATTCCCACATTCCCGCGAGGTGCTTGCCCTCCGGCCGCTGGGCGAGCAGGACGCGGCCGTCGACATCGACCAGCACCACGGCGGCGACGAGGACGACTGGCTTCCCTGGGGGTTTCGCTGCGTCAGGCATCGTGCGTCCTTCGAGGCCCCGGCTTTCGCCGGGGCACCTCAGGATGAGGGTGGTCCGTGGAGGGCATCACCAAAGCGCCTCATCCTGAGGCGCGACCGAAGGGAGCGTCGAAGGACGCAGGGGCGACCCTCCAACCCTAACTCCGGTAGCTGCCATTGATGTCGACATAGCCATGGGTCAGGTCGCAGGTCCACACCGTCGCCTTGCCGGAGCCCAGGCCGATATCGACCGCGATGTGGATTTCCAGCCCCTTCATGTGCTCGGCGACCGGGCCTTCGTTGTAGTTGGGGATCGGCCCGCCATCGGCGGTGATCTGGGTGCCGCCGACCGCGATGCCGAGCGTGTTGCGGTCGGCCTTCTCGCCCGATTTGCCGACCGCCATGACGATGCGGCCCCAATTGGCGTCGCCCGCGGCGAGCGCGGTCTTGACCAGCGGCGAGTTGCCGATCGCGAGGCCGATCACCCGCGCCGCGCGGTCGCTCTCGGCGCCGCTGACGTCGATTGTGACGAATTTTTGCGCGCCCTCGCCATCGCGCGCGATCTGCTTGGCGAGGTCGATCATCACCCCGCGGAACGCCGCGCGGAACCCGGCGAGGCGCGGGTCGCCGGGGTCGGAAATCGCCAAATGACGGGTACATCCTGTCGCGCAGAGCAGCACCGTGTCGCTGGTCGAGGTGTCGCCATCGACGGTCATGCAATTGAACGACACCTCGGTCGCCTCGGCGAGCAGCGCCTGCAGCACCGCGGCCGGCAGCATCGCGTCGGTGAAGACGTAGCCGAGCATCGTCGCCATGTCGGGCGCGATCATCCCCGAGCCCTTGCAGAACCCGTTGATCCGCACGTCGACGTCGCCGATTTTAGCGGTCGCGGTGGCGCCCTTGGGGAAGGTGTCGGTGGTCATGATCGCCCGCGCCGCCTTTTCCCAGGCTCCGGCGCTCGGATCGAGCAGGGGCATAA
>JASHUW010000494.1 GCA_030039815.1 Alphaproteobacteria bacterium | reverse complement strand
TCTGGTTCCAGGCGGGCTCCTGGCGCGTCGGGAATTGTTTCGCCAGCTCGACGAGGCGGGCGATCTGCGCCGCGTGGTCGCGTCCCCCTGCCCCGCCGCGCTCGAACATCAAGGTCGTGATCGCAACCTTCCATCCCTCGTTGATCTTGCCGACGACATTCTCCTTCGGCACGACTACATCCTCGAAGAAAACCTCGTTGAAGTGCCGGTGGCCGTTGAGCAGCACCAAGGGGCGCACCGTGACCCCCGGCGTCTTCATGTCGACGAGCAGGTAGGTGATACCGTGATGCTTCGGCGCGTCGGGGTCGGTGCGCACGAGCAGAAAACACCAGTCCGCCCAATGCGCGCCCGAGGTCCACACCTTCTGGCCATTGACAACGAAGTGGTCGCCCTGGTCGACGGCGCGGGTGCGCAGGCTGGCGAGGTCGCCGCCGGCGCCGGGTTCGGAGAAGCCCTGGCACCAGCGCTCGTCACCGGCGAGGATCGGTTGCAGATGCCGCTTTTTCTGTGCCTCGGTGCCGAGCTGGATCAGCGTCGGGCCGAGGAGGTTGAGTGCGCTGTGCCCGGGCAGGATCGGCGCGTGCGCGCGGAAATACTCCTCGTCGAAGATCACCTGCTGGATGAAGCTCGCGCCGCGCCCGCCATAGTCCTTGGGCCAGGAAATCCCGACCCAGCCGGCGGCGTACATCTTTTTCTGCCAGGCGACGCGCTTTTCCAGCGTCTCGCGATCCGGCGCGACACGCGAATCCTGTGCGTCCTCGACCTTGAGATCGTCGGTCAGGTTGGCGTCAAGCCAAGCGCGGAACTCGCGGCGGAACGCGGCATGTTCCGGGGCATCGGCAAAATCCATGGCGCTCTCTCCCAGTCGCGCGAGCAACTAGCCGAGCTTACACGAGTTCGATCCGCGCGCGATGTCCCGCCGAGTTCGCGAGCCGTTGGTCGTGAGTCAGTAGGGGTGTGAGGAGCGTTTCCGCGAGTGCCACGTACGTGGCGTCGTAAGCCGACAGATTGTTGCGGAGCTCCCAAATACGGGACAGCAAATGCTCGTGCGGATGACGATAGAGTGGAAAATCGGACAGAGCGAGCAGCGCCAATTGGCAGCGGTCAGCTCCCAAAGTTCTGCTCAGCGTATATCGTCTCAAGGCGTGAGCTATTTCCACGTCAAGCAAATGCGGCGCGTGAAGCTCGTCGCCGTCTTTGACCAACTTCGCTTCGACGGCATTGCCAACCGGTGTTCTAAGGAGCACCTCGAGTAACGCCGAGGCATCAATCACGATCACCGCGAATCCCGTTTCTCTCGGATCACCTGAGTAGGGGTGGGTATCGGATTTTCCGGCGGGTGGCTTTTTAGCCGCTCAAGCATCTCCGCCAATGTCGGCCGTTCGGTAGTGCGGCGCAATTCCGCGAGGATGAAGTCCGAAAGTGACTGGCCTTCCCTTGCGGCGCGCGCCTTCAAGGTCCGATGCATCTGTTCGGGCATATTGCGGATTTGGACCATCTTTGACATGTGTTGCACATTAAAGCATGTGCTGCACATGTACAATTAAAACTCCGCGTCGAGCTCGGGCACTTCCTCGGGTTCGGCCTTGGCCGCCTCGATCCACTCCTGCATCGTCGGCAGGTTCATGATGAGCTCGCAATAGGCCTCCGCCTCGGCCGGCAGCTCGACGCAATAGGTGCGAAACCGCGTGCACACCGGGGCGTACATCGCGTCGGCGATGGTCGGCTTCCTGCCGAAAAGGTAAGGGCCACCATACTTCTCGAAGCAGTCGTGCCAAATCGTCAGGATACGGTCGATGTCGGCCTGCGCCGCCGACCACACGACAAACCCCGGCTTGGTGCTTTTGAGATTGACCGGCAGCGCCGCCCGCAGCGCGCCGAAACCCGAATGCATCTCGCCGCAGATCGCCCGGCAATGCGCGCGCGCCGCGGGATCCTTGGGCAACAGCTCAGCCTCGGGGAATTTCTCGTTCAGATACTCGCCGATCGCCAGCGTGTCCCAGATCGTGATGCCGTCATGCGTCAGCGTCGGCACCAGGATCGACGACGACTGCAGCAGCAGCTCGGCACGCACCGACGGGTCGTCCGCCGACACGATCTGCTCGTCGAAATCGAGCCCCGCCCATTTCGCCATCAGCCAACCGCGCAAGCACCACGACGAATAGTTCTTGCTGTTGATCGTAAGAACGGCTTTCGCCATGGCGCCAACCTTTGGAGAGCCTGCGACCAATCTATCAGGCTTTTCCAACCCGGCAAAACCCGGGCCAGGACCGATGGGTTCCGCAATAAAAATGCAATGCCGCGCCGCACAAATCATCTCGCACCGCAGCGCAACCCGCATTATCTTGTAGCCTAGGCTTACTACCCGATTTCGGTTCGACGGCCCGGTAGCGGTTTCCCTCGCCACTGACTCGACAGCGAAGCGATCGGAGCGGAAAGCGCACGGTGCTGTATCAGCTCTACCAGAGTTACGCCGACGGTCTCGCCCCGCTGCAGAGCATGGCGGCGGCGTTTGGCGACATGTTCGGGCGGCCGTGGTTGGGCTTGCCGCAAACCGCGCTACAGCGCAGCGTGATGGCGTCCTGCCAGCTGTTTGCCGAGGGCCGGCTGCAGCATCACCGCCCGGCATTCGGCATCGACAGCGTCAAGGTCGGCAACGGCACCGTACCCGTCACCGAGGAGAAGGTGCGGGTCACGCCGTTCGCGACGCTGCTGCATTTCAACAAGGAAACGCCGCAGCCGCAGCCGCGCGTACTGTTGGTGGCGCCGATGTCGGGCCATTTCGCGACGCTCTTGCGCCACACCGTGCGCACGATGCTGCCCGAGCACGACGTCTACATTACCGACTGGCACAACGCGCGCGATGTGCCGCTGTCCGCCGGCGATTTCGACTTCGACGACTTCATCGACCACGTGATCCAGTGCCTGGAGGTGCTGGGCGAGGGCGCGCACATCGTCGCGGTGTGCCAACCGGTCGTCGCGGTGCTCGCCGCCGTCGCGCTGATGGCGCAGAACCGCCATCCCTGTCAGCCGCGCAGCATGACCTTGATGGCCGGACCCATCGACACGCGGATCAAGCCGACCAAGGTCGACGAGTTGGCCATGGAGCACCCGATCGAGTGGTTCGAGGCTAACCTGATCCAGCGCGTCCCGGCGCAGCATGCCGGCGCCTACCGCCAGGTCTATCCCGGCTTTCTGCAAATCGCCGCGTTCATGTCGATGAACCTCGAACGCCACATCCGCGCCTTCGCCCGCCAGTTCGAGAGCATCGTCGACGAGGATGAGAAAGGCGTTGCCGCACACCGCGCTTTCTATGAGGAATATTTCGCGGTGATGGATTTGACCGCGTCGTTCTATCTGCAGACGGTCAACCGCATCTTTCAGAAGCACGAGCTGGCCCGCGGCGTCTTGGTGTCGCGCGGGCGCAAGGTCGAGCCGGGGGCGATCCGGCGCACCGCGCTGCTCACGGTCGAGGGCGAGAACGACGACAT
>JASHUW010000493.1 GCA_030039815.1 Alphaproteobacteria bacterium | reverse complement strand
ACGACGACGAATGTGGCCATCCCTTGGTTTCAGTTGGCGTTGGCCGCCGCGACCCTGTCATGGCGCACGACATGGGTCGCAAGCGCGGGCATCGTCGTGCTGTATGGCATCGCGATCGCGCAATACGGCCTCTTCCATATGCTCGATTACCCGATCTTCTTCGGCATAGCCGGATATCTGGCGATTCATTCGCTGCGGCCGGCGCGGCTGGTGCCCTATGCGGGATCCGTTCTGGTCGCCGCCGTCGCGGCGACGCTCCTATGGGCATCGTTCGAGAAATGGGCCTATTGGGTATGGACGATGCCGGTGATGGCGCTGCACCCGAATATCGATCTGGGTTTCAATCCCAAGGCCTATATCGTGCTGGCCGGCTTTGTTGAGTTCTTCCTCGCGTATTTTTTGCTCGGAGGCCGGTTTTTCGGCAGGCTGGCGGCTCTCGGACTGCTGGGGGTTTTCGTCGCCGCGATCTTCGATTTCGGCAAGATCGATGCGGTCGGTCATTCGATGATCATTCTGTCGTTGGTCGTGATTATCCTGCAAGGGCCGCAGCCGGTGGGAGATCTCTTTACCTGGCCGCGGCTGGGGATCACGCGCGGCGCCTTTGTCAGCCTGGGCATGCTGCTCGCCGTGTTGAGTACCTACATGCTCGGCTATTTTGGGCTTCACCACCTGATTTATGGATGAGCGTCGGAGCGCTTAAGCAACTGCGAGGGCGGGTTCGCTCCGTGCCGGTACGGAATCTTCGCTCGCCGCCGGAAAACGCAGGGAGACGGTGGTACCGGCGCCGGGTTGGCTGATGATGTCGAATGTCGCCTGGTGCAGGTCGGCGAGTGCTTTGGTCAGCGGCAGCCCGAGTCCGGTGCCCTCATAGGTGCGGTTGAGGCCGCTGTCGATTTGGCCGAACGGCGTCAGCGCCGTTGGGATGTCCTTGGGGTCCATGCCAATCCCGGTGTCGTGCACCGAGAGCAGCGGCTGACCGTCGCGGTCGGTCGCCAGCGTCACGCTGACATCGCCGCCGGCCGGCGTGAACTTTATCGCGTTCGACAGCAGGTTCAAAAGCATCTGACGAAGTTTTGGCGGCTCGCCCATGATCGTCACCGGCTCATCCGGCAGGGCTAGCGTCAGGTTGATACCGCCGTTCACGCATTGCTGTTCCACCATCCGCACGCAAGCTTCGGCGATCTCGCGCAGGTCGATCGGTTCGCAACGCAGGACCGTCTGCCCGGCCTCGCATTTGGCGAAGTCGAGAATGCTGGAGATGATGTCCAGGAGGTGCCGGCCGCTGCGGGTGATCAGGTTCGCGTACTCGCGGTAATGCGGGTCGCCGAGCTTGCCGAAGACCTCGCCGCCCATGACTTCGGAAAAGCCGATGATGGCGTTGAGCGGAGTACGCAACTCGTGGCTCATATTGGCGAGGAAGATGCTCTTCGAGCGGCTTGCCGCCTCGGCTTCAGACTTCGCTTCGCTAAGCCGCAGCTCGCGTTCCTTGATTGCGCTAATGTCGCTCCAGAACAGGAAGAAGCCGCCGTCCTGGGTTGAGCCGCGACTGACCTTGAGCCACAAATCGTTGCCGATCCGGACTTCGCCCTCGGTCGATAGCGCTGTGCAGGGATTGCCAACCGAGCCGTCGGGGGTGCTCACCATGCCCGCCGGTACGGCTCGCGCAATGATCTCATCAAACCGCGCGCCCGCATTCAGCGACTCGTCCGCGAGCGGCAGGAAGCGTTTCACCTGACTATTGGCGATGACGATGTGGCCGTCGGCGCCGACGAGCATCATGCCTTCCTGCGAGCCCTCGATGGCATCCACCAGCCGGCGCTGCGCCGAGCGGCGTTGCTCGGCCTCCTCGGCCATCATCGCGCGAATGCTCGATTGCATGCTGTGCATTGACCGCAGCAGGCGGCCGATCTCATCCTGCCGTCCTGCGGGGATTTCGACGGTCAGCTCGCCCTGGGCGATCCGATCGGCAACCGCTGCAGCCGCCGAGAGCGGCCGCAGGATGCGCCGTGCCAGCACGAATGTGATCATGCCGGAAACGAATAGCGCGAGCAGCGTGCAGCCGACGCCGACCATCAGCGTCGCGCCGATTTCGCCGAGTGAGCGCTGCCGCTCGCGGAAGCCGTCCTCCGCGGTCAGCTCGATGAGGCGGTCGAATTGTTGGAGGATTTTCTTGGACAGTGCCGTTGTGTCGCCCGAGGTGGTGCCGCGCACCGCGGTCAGCCATTCCTGAACGAGCTGGCGAATTTCCACCGCCGTCTCGGCGGCGGGAGCGGACATTGACCGCTGTTGCGCGACCGACAAATCCTCGAAGAAGTTCTGCGACAGCTGGTCGAGCGCGAGCGGCGTCTCCGCGTCGGCCGGGGCGCCCGATAGCCGCGACCGCAGAAGGTCGTTTTCCATTTGCGCGAAGGTCGAGCTGGCCGAGCGCGCGAAATTGATCGCCATCAGCGGGCGATCATAGATATCGACCACGATGTGACCCGCGCGCGAGGTCGCATAGATGGCGAAGGCGCCGAGGGCGCCGGTCAAGATGCTCATCGCGACAAATCCGATGAAGATCTGGGCTCGGATCGTCCGCAATGCGTTGAAGCTCGGAGACATTACTCCACCGCTCGCAAATCTTTGCCGGTATAGGCCCGGTTGGTTTACGGAACATTAAGTCGTGACATTTCAACCGCTTTCGCCATGCAGCGCGGCCCCGTCGACTGCTTGGCGGTGCAAATATCTATTAAGGATTTTCGGTTAAAGAGAGGCGTGGGTAACGTCGCCGCCGGCGGGGGAAGTGGCCGAAGATGCGCCGTATTCTAGTTGCTTGCGGCATCGTCGCCGTGCTGGCGGCGCTTGGGTCGCTCGGTTTCGCTCTTGGCTCGGGTGTCGAGATCAACATCTCGCAGAAGGGGCGGGCGTTCATGCCCGCATCGGTCGAGATCAACCGGGGCGACACCTTGGCGATCCGCAATGACGACGAATACATCCACCAGGCCTATGTCGCCAGCCCGACCTTCAGTTTCGATTCGGGCGAACAGGATATCGGCCAGACCGTCCACATAACCTTCCCGGTCGCC
>JASHUW010000492.1 GCA_030039815.1 Alphaproteobacteria bacterium | reverse complement strand
TCGCGCTCAATCTGCCGCATCCCGACCTGCGCGGCGCCTACCGCGACCGCGGCGGCACCATGGACGGGTGGATCGGCCTGCACCATCGCCTGCTCGCCGGCGCGCGGCGCGTTTTCACCCCGAGCCGCGACACCGCGGAGCGCATGGCGCGGCACATTCCGGACATCGCCTACGCACCGCGCCACCACCCCGAACCGCGCCGCCGCGTCGCGATTCGTCGGCCGGCATCGACCGCGACCGCGCGGGTCGCGGTCATCGGCGCTCTCGGCATCAACAAGGGCAGCGAGCTGCTGCTCGCGTGTGCACGCGATGCTCTAAAACAGGGCTTGCCCATCCAATACCGGCTGTTCGGCTTCGCCGCTGATAACGAGAAGCTGCGGCGGCTCGCCAATGTCCAGATGACTGGAGAGTACAGGCGCGACGATTTGCCTCGACTGCTCGCGGAAAATCCCTGCGATGTCGCGCTATTCCTTGGAATCTGGCCGGAAACCTATTGTTACGCGCTGAGCGATGCGTACGCGATGGGGCTCTACCCGATCGCGCTCGGCTTTGGCGCGCTCGGCGAGCGCATCGCCGGGAGCAAGGTCGGCACGCTGTTGCCTCGGGCGTCGACGCCGGCGGAAATCAACGCGGCGATCCTTGCCGAAATCGCCCGTGCGCAGGAATGGCCGGCAACCGTCGAGACCGGCGAAGATTGCGCGGACATCCTCGCGCACTACTACGAGCTGTCGCCGCCAAGCGCGGCAGCGAAACGTTCTCCCCGCTCTCGTAATAGGTCGTAACAGCTTGTGACCAAACGCAGCACATCTGGCCCGCATCTTGATATATAAAAAGCTCGCCAAATGTGCGTAAAGTTTGGTTCGAAAGCGAACGGGAACGCGGTCCGGGTCGAACGGTGGCCGCCCTGCCCTGCGCTAAGGAGCGGTTGTGGCGACGATTGCGGGTTCACAATTCAACGCCTCGGCGTCGACGATCACCTATCCCGGTGGCGTCAATGTCGTCGAGACGTCGAGCGGCACAGGATTGTCGCCAGCGATCCCGACCGACTTCAACCTCGAAGTCTACACCGGCACGGGCAGTACCCCGGCCATCACCCCTGGCTATCAGGGCCTGGCGATCCTCGGCCCTGGCGGGTACACGATCGACCTGGTGAGCGGCAGCTACGCGGTCACCGATAACGGCAGCGGCGGCGAGACGCTCATCGCCAGCGGCAGCGGCGAAACGATCCAAGGCGGCGCGGGCTTCTCGAACCTGGTGCTAAACGGCACCGGCGATACCGCGGTCGGTGGCGCCGGCGGCAATTTCATCGAAGTTGGCGGCAGCGGCAACACGGCCGTCGGCGGCTCCGGGCCCGACGTGATCAACGTCAACACTTCGGGCAACATGGTCATCGGCGGCAGCGGCCCCGATACCATCACCGCGATCGCCGACAGCGACACGATCACCGGTGGCAGCGGCCCCGACACGATCACCGCGGTCGGCGACAACGAGTCGATCACCGGCGGCGGGAGCTCCAATCTGATCAATGCGGTCGGCGCCGGCGACACGGTCAACGGCGGCAGCGGCATCGACACGATCGGCCTCTACGGCAATGACGACATCGCCAATGGCGGCTCGGGTCCCGCTTCGATCATCTCGAGCGGCATGAACGACACGGTCGATGCCGGTGGCGGCAACCTGTCGATCCAGGCGTTCGGCTCGGACTTCCAGTTCAACGACGAAGCGGCGCACACCTATGCCGACACGGTCGTTGGCTTCAGCCAGGCGGCAGGCGATCGCATCCACGTGGCGGTGGGCGACACGGTGGCGACCACGGCGCTGCAGCCGAACGGCCAGGACACGCTGCTCACCCTCAGCGATGGGTCGACCATCCTGCTGAAGGGCATCACCAGCCTGAACAGCAGCTTCTTCAACTAGGTCGTCGGACGACCGGAACATTGCGCAGCGCGGGGCCTGGCCCCGCGCTTTGCATTTGCGCCAGGCTGACGCTCGGCGCCGCGCGGCTCGGTCAGATCAGCGACAGGGTCGCGCCGCGCATCCGCAACTGGTCGTCGAGCCGGAAATCATCGCCGAGCGGCCTCGATCCCTTCGTCACCGCGACAAACCAGTCGCGCACGATGATGTTCCAGAACAGGTCGGGCTGGCTGCCATAGGCGATCAGCAGCTCGAAGATCAAATTGCTCAGCGCCGGCTTGTCGGCAAAATGCCCGCCGTTCTGATAGGCCGGGCTGTGCGCCCACTGCCAGTCCTCGATGATATAGAGCCCGCCCTCGCGCAGTCGCGGAAAGGCAATCTCGAAGCTTTTGCGGCTGTGCGCGTAATAGTGCGAGGCGTCGTCGATGACGAGATCGATCGGCTCGTCGCCGAACTCCTCGTCCATCACCGCGGTCACCGCGGCGCGATCGTCCTGCGACACGCCGAAATGCAGCTTTACCCGCTTGCTCATGCCGTAGCGTTCGATGATCCCGTCGAGCGCGGGGTTTTTATAGGCGAGGGCGACGGCACGGTCGTGCGCGGCGTCGGCGGGCGCCGGGCCTGGGTTGAGATGATCGAGCGCGACGATCTTCTGCGCGTCCGTCGCCATTCCGTAAAAGAGCGGGCTACCGCCCTGCCAGATGCCGAATTCCAGGATGTTGCGCACCGGATGCGGCGCAAGGAAGTTGAGATACTCCTTCAGCAGCCGTGCTTCCTTGAGGATCACGACATTGTCGGGCGTCGTCAGCTCCTGGTACGAGCCGAGATCGCTGCCGAACGAGAGGCCGCCGACAACGAATTTCGTCTCCGAGATCCAGTCGACCGGCTGGACCAGCTGCATGGCGGACGCCCCGTCAGGCTTTGTCGGCGATCAGTCGCACCAGATCGCCGACGTTTTTGAGGCTGTCCATCTCGCGGGTGCCGAACTTGATGCCGAACTGGCTTTCGACCGCGATGATGATCTCGATCTGCTTGAAGGAGTCCCAGTCGGGAACATCGCGCGCGCTGAGCGCGGCCGACAGGACCATGTCGTCGCGCAGAAAGACGTCGTGGAAGATCGTCGTCAGCTTTTCGTAGATTTGCGGTTCGGTCATGCGTGCTCCTCAGCGACCTCGACGAACGTATCGCGCGGGACGAACCCGGCGAGATCGAGACGATGGCGGGTGGCGCCATCAAACTCGGGCCCGTCGGCGCAGGCGGTGAAGCCCAATTTCGCGTAGTGGTCGCGAACCATCCGGTTCTTCGCGGTCGGGATGTATTCGCCGACCAGCCGCTTGGCGCCCAGTTCCTTGGCGAGCGCCGCGACCAGGTTGAGCGTCGTCGGCTCGACCTGGCGTCCGAGCACCCGGCAGCTCATCAGCCAGGTGTCGATCAGCAGATCGGCATTCTGCTGCAGCCGGCCGATGACGATCGCGATGATGCCGTTGTCGCCGAACCGGTCGACCAGCCGCAGCTGCGCGCCGAAGGCGCGCTCGTCCGCCATGACGGCGAGGACATCCGCCTCGCTGTAGCGCCGCGTCGTCAGGTTGAACTGGTTGGTCTTGTTGATGAGCTGTACCGTGCGCGCCAGCCCGACGCGGTCGAAGCGCCGCCACATCAGGCGCATCTCGAGGCCGCGCAGATAGGAATCGAGATCGGTCGCCGACGCCTTCAGCGCCTCGCGCTCCCGGTTGCTCTGGTATTGGCCGGAGCGCGCGCGGTCTTCCTCGGTGATCGAAACCGCCTCGAAATAGCCGGCATCCGCCAGGGTTTGCGCGTAGCTCGCCGGCTCGTCCCCAATCTCCGGCACAGCGACCATCGGCAACTCGCGCCGCACGAGGTCGCGTTCGAACGGGTTGTCGTCGACAAAGACCAGCGCGTCGAGGCCGATATTGAGCTCCTCGGCGATCGCCTGCAGGTTCGACGGCTTGTCGGACCAATTGGCGACAAAGCTGGCGATGTCGCTCCGCTTCAGCACCATTTCCGGGTGCCGGTCGAACGGTTCCAGCGCGTTGCTCTCGTCATTCTTCGAGCAGGCCGCGAGGATCACCCCGCGCCGCGACAATTCGCGGGCGTAGTCCTGGAAGTCGGCGAAAGCCTCGCCGAGCGCGCTGCCCTGCCCGAGCACCAGGCCTTCGACCCCGTCATCGCC
>JASHUW010000491.1 GCA_030039815.1 Alphaproteobacteria bacterium | reverse complement strand
CGCCATCGCCGGCATAGCCGCGTGCGGTGGTGCCGGCGATCGTCGTGATGATGCCGCTCTTCGGATCGACCGCACGCAGGCTCGACCCTTGGCGCTCGAGGACATAGACCGTGCCGTCGGCGACGACCTTGACCGCGCGGGCACCGAACGTGCCGGCTTTCGTCGCCGGGCCGCCGTCGCCCGAATGCTCGGCAGCGCCGGTGCCGGCGAAGGTGGCAATGGCGCCGCTCGCCAGATCAACGACGCGCACGCGGTTGTCGGCGACATCGGTGATGTAGAGCAGGGTCTCGTCCGGGCTGAAGGCGAGGCCGTTCGGCTCGGCCAAGCCGGCCGACGCGCCCGGGCCGCCATCGCCCGAATATCTGGCCTCCCCGGTGCCGGCGAGCGTGGTGATGACACCGGTCGTGGCGTCGACGCGGCGCACCCGGCGATTGAGCCGGTCGGCGATGTAGAGATTGCCGGCGCGATCGACCACCACGCCATAAGGCTCGTCGAGCGCCGCTTGCGTCGCCGGGCCGCCGTCGCCGGCATAGCCCTTGTCGCCATTGCCGGCGATTGTGGTGATGACGGCGCTCGCGGCATCGACGCGGCGGATGCGGTTGTTGAACGTGTCGGAGAAGTAAAGATTGCCGGCGCGATCGAAGCACAGATCGAACGGGCCGTTAAGCAGCGCCCTGTCGGCCGGCCCGCCGTCGCCGGCGAAGCCCTTCTCGCCGGTCCCGACCGCCGTGGTGATGATGTTCGGCATCCCCTCGCCTCACGCTCAAAAAACGCCTCAACGCAAAGTACGCCAAGGAGCGCGGAGGACGCAGGGAATATCGGTTATCCCTGCCCTTCTAATTTCCTGTCATTCCGGCTCTCCGCTTCGCTGCGGCTGGAATGCCGAGGGTAAGCACCCTCCGCGTCCCCCACGGTAAGTGCTAGTCTCCGCAAATGAGACTTTCGGAGGCAGTCATGGCGCAAGGAAAGAAGCCGCGGCTCGTCGGCATCAACCACGTCGCGATCGAGGTCGATGACATCGACCAGGCGCTCGACTGGTACGGCCAGATCTTCGAGTTCACGCTGCGCGGCAAGGGCGAGCGCAACGCCTTCATCGACATGGGCGACCAGTTCGTCAACATCACCCGGGTGCCGAACTACGGCGCCGCGGGCGAGGAAAAGCGCCATATCGGCTTTGTCGTCGACGACCGCAGCCGCATCATCGAGCTGGCGAAGGCGGCCGGAGCGCGGTTTGTCGAGGGGCCGTTCCTCGATTTCCTCGACCCGTGGGGCAACCGGCTCGAGATCATCGAGTACTCCAACATCCAGTTCACCAAAGCGCCGCACGTGCTGCGCGGCATGGGGCTGGACCTCGACAAGAACGACAAGGCGAAAAAGGAACTGGCCGACAAGGGCATGGTGGACGATGCCTGGGTTTAGGCTCTCGCTCATCGTCCGCGGCCAGCATCCGCCGGGTGACCCGGCGGCGCACCTCGCCGACGATCTCGACCTGGTGCGCGCCGCCGACCGGCTGGGCTTCGACGGCGTGGTCAAGGGCTCGCATTTCAGCGCGCATCCGTTCCAGTCGGTGCAGCAGATCCCGTTCCTGTCGTATTGCGCGGCGATCGCGCCGCGGCTGCGGATCATCTGCGGCCTGGTGCTGGCGCCGCTGCACAAGCCCCTCGAGCTGGCCGAAGCGCTCGCGACCTTGGACCTGTTGTCGGGCGGGCGGCTCGTGTTCGGCGCCGGGATCGGCTACCGCGATGTCGAGTTCAAGGCGTTCGGCGTGCCGCGCGGCAAGCTGGGCGCGCGGTTCGAGGAAGTGATGCTCGCGGTGAAGCGGCTGTGGACCGAGGATTTTGTCGACATGAAGGGCACGGACTGGGAGCTCGACCACGCGACCTGTCCGATCAAGCCGGTGCAGAAGCCGACCCCGCCGATCTGGATCGGCGCCAATGCCGACATCGCCGTCAAGCGCGCGGCGCGGATCGGCGATTGCTGGTACATCAACCCGCACAACACGCTGGCGACCATCGAGCGCCAGATGGAGCTGTACAAGCGGGCGTTGGACGAGGCCGGGAAGCCGTTCCCGGACGAGGTGCCGATGCGCCGCGAGGTCTTTGTCGCGGCCTCGCGCGCCGAGGCGATCCGCCTCGCGCAGCCCTATCTGGAAGAGAAATATCGCGCCTACCGCGCCTGGGGACAGGACAAGGTGATGCCCGAGGGCGACGATTTCGACCACGAATTCGCCGAGCTGCTGGAAGACCGCTTCCTGATGGGCTCGGCGGCGCAAGTCGCCGAGCAGATGGTGCGATTGAACCGCCGGCTCGGGGTCAACCACATCGTCGCCTCGGTGCACTGGCCGGGCATGCCGAACTCATTGGCGCTGGAGCAGCTGGAGATTTTGGCGACGGAGGTGATGCCGCAGGTGCGAGCGGCGATGCTGTAAGCTAAGCCTCTCTCGGTTGCGAAAGGACGTTTACGGCCAGACCGTGCGATACGCGGCCAAGGCGGTCATCATTGGTCCAGAGGGCATCGCAGCGATGATGCTCGGCGCAGGCGATATGCAGCGCGTCCGGCGTGCGCAATCCAAACCGGCCGCGCAGCTCCGCGGCGCGGATGTATGCCGCCTCGGGCAACGCGAGCTGCGCAAAGTTGTCGAAGAACGCGAGGTAACTCTCGCGCAATACCGCGTCGCCTCGCTTGATCGGCCCCACCAGGCATTCGCATTTCACCAGCGGCGAAATGCCAAAGCGGGCCCCCTCTGCGCGGGCCATTGCCTGCGCGACGGCAACGCCCCAACGAGCATGCCGCTCGACGAGATAAATCACCAAGCAGGAATCGAGATAAATTAGTCCCAAGACATACGCTCGGCCGCGATCTCGGCATCAATCTCGTCGCCCGAGCGCCGCGCATAGCCCGGCAAGGGATGGCGGTCGAGCCAACCCAGGATGAGTTGGGCGCCTCCGGGCCTCTCGTCCGGACCCTTCGCGGCAGGCACGATCTTCGCGACCGGCGCACCGCGATTGGCGATCACGACCTCCTCCCCCGCTTGCACCGCCTTGATAAGCTGCGAAAGACGCGTCTTGGCTTCGAGGATGTTGACCTGCATCGTCTTCCTCCTGGTCAGGATATATGACCAAGAAGACCAGATTTGCAAGACCCGGCCCTGGGGAGCGTCTAGCGGCTCACACAGTTGAAATGGGCGTAGTGTTCAAGGACGCCCTTGGTCTCGGAGCTGCGCAATTGCGCGATCTTGCCGTGCGCGGCGCAAAGCCGGTCGGCCGCCGCGGTGACGTCGTCGAGCGTGGCGGTGCCGCCATAGCGGAGCGAGACGCTGGTCGGCGTGTCCTGGAGCACTTCCATCTGTGAGCACGCGGCAAGCCCGGCCACGACCGCCACGGCGAAAATCCGCAAGGGCCCGAAGCCGCGATGCGACCGCGTCAATTCGGGTGCACGATGGTGCGCAGCATGACGCGGCGCTCCTCGGGCGCGGCGTCGGCGGCGCCGCGGTGCATGGTCGCGATCTCGTCCCAGATCACCACGTCGCCGACCCGCCACTTGTGGTAGTAGGTGTTGTCGTCCTGGATCGAGTGGTCGCGCAATTCCTCGATCAGCGGGTCGGACTCGGCGTTGGTCATGCCGACAAAGCCGTGGCAATGCGTCGGGTTGACGAACAGCACCTTGCGGCCGGTGACCGGGTGTTCCTTGATAGCCGGGTGGAGGCATTCCGGGCGGCTGGCGTTGCGCTGCGCGATATGCTCGGCGGTGTAGAGCCTGCGGGCGTCGGGGCCGTCGGTATAGCCGTGCCGGCCGGTCATGCCTTCGAGCTTTTCCTTCATCGCCTCAGGCAGCGTTTCGTAAGCCGCGTACATGTCGGCGAAGAGCGTGCCGCCCTTCTCGCGCGGCACCTCGACCGCGTGGAGGATCGCCAGGCGCGGCAGCTTCTCGGGCGGGTCGTAGGTCTCGTCGGCGTGCCAGCTCGAGGCGCGGGTGACGCCGAATTTGTCGACCCCGCCATCCTTGGCGACATTGGTGATGAACGACACGCGCGGCTCGTCCGGGTGCCGGTAGTTTTCAAGGATGTGCTCGCGCAGACGGCCGAAGCGCGCGCCGAACGCGGCGAGCTGATGCGCGTCGAGCTTCTGGTCGCGGAACACCAGCACCGGATGCTCGCGAAAGATGTCCTCGATCGCGGCGAAGGTCTGGTCGTCGAGATGCGCGAGGTCGGCGCCCTCGACCTCGGTGCCGAGCCTCTTGCCCAAGGGGTGCAGCGCTAGCTGAGCGGTCACCAGCCTCTCCTCCGTTGCCGCAAAAAATGTCGCATGCGGCCGCGGCGGCCGCCAAGCGGGTTCTGCCGCTTGAGATCATCACATCCGGCTTCGGCTTTTATTAAGTATTAAGCGCGGAGGGCAAGGATCGGAGCATGTCGGCGACCGAACAGCATTCCGCCCCGGCTGAAGCCATGCCGCGTCCCGTCGCGGGTGCCGCACCAGCGCACCGCGCCGGCCGCGCCTTTCCGATCGGCCTGAGGCCGACCCTGCTGTCCGCGATCGTCGGGTTGGTGCTGCTGTCATCGGCGGCGATCGGCGTATGCGCGGCGCTGCTGACCCTGAGCAGCACGCGGGCGATGATCCGCATGGCCGAGAAGGGCGCCGTCGGCGTCGCCACCGATGCGGTGCAGAACTTCTTCAATGACGGGCCGGAGATCACCACCGACCTCGCCGCCGCGGCGCGACGCGGGCTGTTGTCGCTCGACGACCCGCACCTGCTGGCGGGCCAGCTGGCGGAACGACTGCGCGTCCATCCGGAATTGTCGTGGATCGGCTACGGCGACGTGGCGAGCGGCCGCTATGTCGGCGCGGCCCGCTGGGTGGATGGCGAGATCGTCGAGTACGTCGCCGACCCCGCGGTCGACGGGTCGCTGCCGCAACAGACCGCGGTCGCCGCGGACGGCACCGAATCGCCGCCGAAATTCCGCGAAACCGCGCCCTACTTCGTCGCGGCGCGGCCCTGGTTCAAGGAAGGCCTCGCCCATTCGGGGCTGCATTGGACGGCGTTCGAAAAGTTTGTCACCGGCGGCTACGGCATCACCTGCACGACGGCGTTCACGGCGCATGGCGCTACGAGCCCGACCGGGGTTTTTCACGTCGATCTGCGCCTCGAACGCATCGCCGAGTTTCTGTCGGGCATCCGGATCGGCGACCATGGCGCGGTTTTCCTGGTTGACCGCGAGGGCAACCGCGTCGTTTCGCCTAAGGGTGCGCACGTGGCCGCGGCCGCGCTCGCGGTCGACAGCGCGGCGACGGCTCACGCCGAGGCCTCGATGGCGGCGCCGCAGCTGGTCTCCACCCGCAATGGCAGCTACGAGGTCGCATTTTCGCCGATCTCGGTGGAGGGCGATCTCGCCCTGAGGCTCGCGGTGGCCGTCGATCACGGCGACATCACCGCCGAGGTCTACCGCGAGGGGCTTGTCGACG
>JASHUW010000490.1 GCA_030039815.1 Alphaproteobacteria bacterium | reverse complement strand
GGTTGGCTCGGGCGGGTCGGCCAAAGCCGGCGCGGCCGACGCCAGAACGAGAACCGAAATCAGCAGCCAGCGCCGCATCTCTATCCTATCGCCGTCAATTCGCGCGCCGTCAGACGCTCGAGGTTCTTCAGCCGCTCGAACAGCACCGAAGGCGCGATCTCGGCATGCCCGGCTTCGAGGCAGGTGCCGAATTTCTCCAACAGCTCATCATCGGAAAGCGGCAATTCCGCGGCGCCCCGCGCGCGGCGCACCTGCGCGCTTTCGAGCGTCTCGCCGCTCGTCAATTCGATGCGCACCTGGTCATAGACCGCCGCGCCCGACACTTCGGGATCGTAATTCTGGTTGGTCGCGACCTTCACTTTCTGCATCAGCGCCTGCACGTCCGGCCGGCGCACAAACCCGTCGGTGAACTCGACGAGGCTCGCGCGCCCGGCGATCACCGAGGCGGCCATCGCGAACTCCATGCTGAACTTGCCTTCGAGCCCGGTTTGCGGCTGGTGGTTGCGCAGGATCATCGCGCGCGTGTCGCTGATCTCGGCGGTGACGCGGGCGATTTCCTCGGGCTTCACGGGGTGCGCCTTCAACAGGTCGAGGATGCCGTCGACCGAGCGGTGCACCGCGTAGCAGGCCGGGTATTTCTTGATGCTGAGCCGGTGCTTGACGATGTGCCACGGCTGGCCGAGCGCGGCCGGGGTCTCGCGGTCGACCTGGCCTTGGGGCGACACGGCGGTGAGGAAGCCTTGCGGGTGTTCGAGCGCGTCCGCCGCGGCGGTGAAACCGGCCTCCGCCATGCGCGCCGAGACCAGCCCGGCATGCGCCGCGCGGCCGGCGTGGAACGGCTTGGTCATCGTGCCGAAATTCGCCATCAGCCCGCCCGCCTGCGACGCCGCCAGCGCCAACGCCATCGCCGTCTGCTGCGCGTCGAGCCCGCGCAGCCGGGCGCAGGCGCCGGCGGCGGCGATCGCACCAAAGATGCCGGTCGGGTGCCAGCCCTTGGGGCGCTGGTCATGCTGGTCGCGCCACGACAGCTCGGCCCACACCTCGTAGCCGGCGACATAGGCGGCGATCATCTCACTGCCGGCGCTGCCCAGCTCCTCGCCCTCGGCGAGGATCGCCGGCACCAGCACGGTCGATGGGTGGCCGCGCACCGCGACATCGTCGTAATCGAGCGCATGCGCCGCGGTGCCGTTGATCCACGCCGCCTCGGGCGCCGGCGCGGTGTCGCCGGTGAAGTACAAGGTCGCCTTGCCGGGCGGGGGGCTGAGCGCCTTTTTCAGCATCTGGGGCGCCGCATCGCGCGATCCGGCGATCATCGTCGCGATCGTGTCGATGAACCCGACACGGGCGACATCGATCGCTTCCGCCGGCAATTGCTGGAACGACAGATCGGCGACAAAGCCGCCGAGATCGCGTGTAAGGGGCATGGCGCGGCGAGCTCCGGTGGGGTTTCTCGCAGTATGAACCGTTTCGCCGCGAGCGGCGAGCTTGTCACCTCGCCGGGTTTGGGCGATGAAGGCATATGGTTCTTGCCTTGGTGACCCGTCCGCGTGACGAAGCGAAGCGATTGGCGGCACTGCTCGCCGAGCGCGGCATCGCCTGCGTGATCGAGCCGATGATCGAGATCGCCGAGCGTCCTGCCGCGCTGCCCGACCTGACGGGCGTGCAGGCGATCCTCCTCACCAGCGCCAACGGCGCACGCGCCCTGGCGCGGGCGAGCGATGCGTGCGGCGTCCCGGTTTTCGCGGTCGGCGACGCGACGGCACGCGCCGCTAGGGCCGCCGGGTTCGGCCAGGTCGAGAGCGCCGGCGGCGATGTCGAAGACCTGGCGCGGTTGGTCGCGCGGCGTTTGCGCGCCACCGATGGGACGCTGCTCCACGTCGCCGGCAGCGAGGTCGCGGGCGACCTCGCCGGCGCACTCTGTGCCTCGGGTTTCACGGTCGAGCGCGCGGTGCTCTACGAAGCTCGTGCGGCGGAAGCGCTGACCTCGGAAACGACACGGCTGATAGAAGACGGGGAGATCGACCTGGCGCTGTTCTTCTCACCGCGCAGCGCGGCGATCTTTGCCCGCCTCGCGGACGCCGCCAATACATGCGACGGTCTCGCGGCGACGATGGCGGTGTCGATCAGCCCGGCGGCAGATGCGGCGCTCGGAGACCTGCCGTTCCGCGCGCGCCTTGTCGCCGCGGCGCCGACCCAGGCGGCGCTGCTCGCCTGCATCGACGGTCTCGTCGATTCCTCGGCGAAGGTGTGCCCGTGAGCGAGCCTGCCGAGGACACCGTCACCCCGGCGCCGCCGGCGCAGGACGCGCCGCCGCGCCGGCCGACCGGCCCGATCGCGGTCGCGGCGGCTATCGTCGTCATTGTCGTCGCCGTCATCGCCGCGACGCCGTTCTGGGCGCCGCCGGTAATGCGCCTGCTGCCCTGGGGTCGGGCGGCGCAAGCGACACTGCAGCCCTCGGCGGCCCAGCCGGAAGTCGCCGCCCTCAAGGCCGAGGCCAGCCGCAACACGGCCGCGGTGCAGCAGCTTGCTCAGCGCGTCGCCGCGCTCGAAACCCGCCCCGCTCTCGACCCCTCATCGCTGCAACAGCTGCAGCAGCGGGTCGCCGCGCTCGAGGCGAGGCCAACTCCCGACCTTCCCGCAGTGCAGCAGCACCTCGCCGCACTGGACAAGACCATCGGCGATCTCGGCGACAAGCTCGCCGCGCTCGGCAAGGCGGAGCAGCAACAGGCGGCGGCCGACCCGAAGATCACCGCGCTGGCGCTGACCTTGCTGCAGATCCGCGATGCGGTCGCGATCGGCCGGCCGTTCGGCGCCGAGTACCAGGCACTCCTCGCCCTGGCCCGCGACCATCCCGATATCACCTCGGCGGCCGCGCCGCTCGCCGACGCCGCGCAGGGCGGCGTCGCGAGCCGTGCCGCGCTCATCGAACGGCTGCGCCAGCTGGCACCCGAAATCGCCACCGCGCGCCCGCCGCCAAAAGACAAGCTCAAATCGCAGATCGTCGCGCGGCTGCGTTCGCTGGTGACAATCCGGCGCATCGCCGACGACCGCGATCAGACGCCGGCCGAAGCGGCGGTCAGCGAGGCGCAGCGTGATCTCGCCAGCGGCGACCTCGTCGGCGCCGTCGCCGCGCTCGACAAGCTCGAAGGGCCCGCCAAGACCGCCGCCGAGCCGTGGCTCAAGACGGCGAGAGCCCGCCTCGCGGTCGAGACCGCGCTGCGCCAGGTCGAGACCCTGCTGACCGTATCGCTCGGCAATGCCGCGCCGGAGCCAAGCGGGCAGGGCGGCTGATGCGGCGATTGCTCGCGCTCGTTGCGCTCGCCGTGCTGGTCGTCGCCGCGGCGACGGTCGCCGACTATCCGGGCGCCGTCGATATCACCTGGCAGGGCTGGGAGATCGACACTTCGGTCGGCGTGCTGGTCGCCGCGATGGCGGTGCTGGCGCTGGTGCTGTGGCTGCTGGTGACGCTGCTCGCCGCGACTGTT